>DAFR01000101.1 GCA_002497965.1 Methanomicrobiaceae archaeon UBA436
CCGATCACCAGGCATGCATACACCCCTCTCATCATACAACACACTGTATCTTCTCCTGTTTCATTATCCAGATATAAGGGTTGCCAATTTGGGTGAAAAACAGACACCGGTCATCAGAGTTCTGCGGTGATCAAACCCCGGGCGATGAGCCCGCAAAGCCCTGGCCGGTAAAAAAAAGATCGGAAGGTCTAGAGGCTGTCGCGGCCGCCGCGTGATCTTCCCTTGCGCTGGTTGGAGGTCCTCCTCCGCAGAACCACCACCACCGCGATCAGGAGGACGATAACAATCCCGATCCCGACCAGGGGCACCCAGATATTGAACTCCCGCTCCATGACAAGCGGGACGGAGAACTCGGTTGTTCCAGGCGGGATATCTGCCTCGACCGAGATGTTCCGGTAGCCGTCATGAGCAGCGGTGACGTTATATACTCTGTTTGTGACAAGCGATCTCGTGAGGAGACCCTGGCTGTCGGTCACCCCGGCGGCCTGGCCGTCGATGACGATCGTCACCCCGGCCAGCGCGTTCCCGTCAGCATCCTTCACGCTGAAGGTCACGTCCGCTCTGTCGTAGCCGAGCTCGACCACGATCTCCTCCCCTTCCCCGGCGATCCGGCGCGTCTCGCTCCAGTCGGCGTAGCCTGACGCCCGCACCATGATCTCGTATGTGCCTGCAGGGAGTTCGGAGAGCGTGAACCTGCCGTACTGGCTGGTCCTTCCTTTCAGCGTCCCGTTGAGGTAGACCTCAGCCCCCTCGACCGGTTTTGTTGCCTCATCAAAGACCGCTATCGAGACGGAGTAGGCTGACTTCGAGAGTTTGGCACCCAGGAAGACATCGTCCTCGTCCAGGTAGATGGTCTCCTGGTAAGGCTGGTAGTCCGTGGCCGTAATCCTGAAAGTATACCGCTTCGCGCGCTCCAGGTGGAGTTGCAGCCCGCCGTCAGCGTCGGTCTTTCCGGCAAGCGTGTTGTCTATATACACCTCCGCACCCTCAATGGGGGCGGAAGTCCCGGCATCCACTACCCGGATACCCAGGATGTCGCTTGGGAAGAGCAGATACTGGACGGTCCGGTCGCTGCTCTCCATCTCCACGGTCTTTGAGAGGTCGGCGTAACCCGACGCGCGGACCTCGACGTTATAGACCTCCCCGGCCTTCACCGCGAAGTTAACGCTCCCGCTGCTGCCGCTGACCTCAGAGTCGGAGTAATCCTCGGACTCGACCCGCACCACAGCACCGACGATCGGTTCAAGGGTGGTCGCATCGTAGAGTTCGACGGTGAGCGTCGTATCCTCGCGGATCATATCGACATACACGCGTGTCGCGTCGTAGTCGACGTAGTCCACCCAGTCCCGGTAGCCTTTCTTTACAACCTTAAGGTAAAGGTCAGTTGTACTCGAATGGACGTAGGAGTATGTCCCGTCCGAGGCGGTCTTCCCGATATAGTTGCCGTCGATGTAGATGGAGGCGTCGGCGATTGCTTCGCCCGTGTTATCATCGGCCACGTTGATCCGCAGGGTGACCGCCTGCGCCGTGCCGCAGAGGAGGGCGCAGGAGACGAGAAGGATCAGGATGAGATGACTTTTCTTCATGATGAGATGTAAGGAGGGGGGAAAACTTGAGGGCATCGGTTCACACCCAGCGATCCTGTGGGATGCGCTCGATCACCATGCCCTCCACAACCACCGGCATAAGCGCCCGGCCGACCTCGATCGCGCGTGAAAGCCGCCATTCCCGTTCGGCGTAGATGGTGAATATGGGGTCACCCTTTTTGACCCGTTTCCCCTTCTTTGCGTGTATGTATAGCCCCGCGCCGTGATCGTAAGGCGAACCCGCGAACCGGGCGAGCGTGACAAGCGATCTGTTGTTCAGCTCGATCACATAGCCGTCCTGCGGCGCCCTCACATCGAATTTGTACTCCCCGGGCTGGAGGTCTTCGGCCTTCACGTTCGGGTCTCCGCCCTGGATCTCTATGATCTGCCGCATCTTACCAAGCGCCTTGCCGCTGCGGAGGACATCCGCGGCGACCTCAGCACCCTGGCCGGGTGCGGCTTTCCCGGCCATCTCGAGCGCCATTCCGGCCAGGGAGACGCTCTTCTGGATCAGGGAGTTCGGTTCGGTTGCACCCTCCAGGACGGCGAGCGCCTCGCGCACCTCCAGGTTCGGGCCGATGGTGTGGCCGACGGGCGACTCGCCGTAACTTAAAGCGCATTCGACCCGCATTCCGAGCCGTTCGCCGATGTCGATGAACTCGCGGGCGAGTTTCCGGCCATCCTGGACGTCCTCGACCTTTGTGTTCCGGCCGACAGGGATGTCTATGACCACAAGGTCGGCGTCGACGGCGGTCTTCTTGGCCATGACGCTTGCGATCATCTGTCCCCGGGCATCGATCCGGAGGGGATACTCGTGGGCGATGATCTTGTCATCGGCGGGGGCTATGTTCGTGGCACCGCCCCAGACTATGACGCCGCCGGCCTTCTCGGTCATCCGCTGCACCTCGGACGCCGGGAAGGCGACAGGTGCAAGAACCTCCATGAGGTCTGCCGTCCCGCCGGCGCCGGTGATGGCGCGGGAGCTGGTCTTCGGTATTAAAAGACCGCTTGCAGCGATGATCGGCACGATCAAAAGGGAGATCTTGTTCCCCGGCACACCGCCGATGGAGTGTTTGTCAACGATGGGGTGCCTTGTGAAGTGGAGGCGCTCCCCGGTATCGACCATTGCCCTGGTCAGGTATTCTATCTCGTCCAGGTCCAGGCCGTGGATGTACGACGCGGTGACGTAGGCGCTGATCTCGCCGGCCGAGAGGGTGTCATCGACGACGTCCTTGATGACCTCCACCGTCTCGTCCTTGGTGAATCGGCCGCCATCCATCTTCTTTTTGATATGGACGAGGGAGCGGGGGCGGTCGGCGCTCCTCACCTCGATGGTTGCGCCATCTCCGGCGGCGAGGGTGGCATTCACCGGCTTGTATACACCAACGACCCCGGGTTCGATGATCGAGTCGGTGGTGTCGACATAGGCCTGGGCGGTCCTCCCTGTCACCTCATCGATGAGCAGGACGCGGTCGCCGTCACGGACGCGCAGCGTCCGTGCGTCGGTGCTGTTGAGGAGAACCCCGCGGTTTGCGATGTCCAGCAGTTTTACGGTAAGTTTCAT
>DAFR01000021.1:0-3280 GCA_002497965.1 Methanomicrobiaceae archaeon UBA436
CGACGTTCGGGGCATCGGGATAGCAGTTTTGGCGAGGGCCAGGGTCATGCATCGGCCTTTCGGTAAACTCCGGCAACTTCAGGAAAGTTCGATTTTTGTTGAATTAGAAAACTTGATACCCATGTGGCACAGAAGTAATTCAAACAAAATTGAAACTATGGGAAAACCCACCAGGACGGACGTGATGATCATGGCAGACAAAAGTGAGAATAAAAAGGCTGATGGAATCGGTTCGAGGCTAAAAAAGAGCATCTTTTCCTCCGGATGCGGCTGCAGCGAGGGCTGCTGTGGCACCAGGATTGTCCCGAAGGAGAAGAAGGAAGGGTCAGCAACGAAAGAGGAGTAAACGCCCGGCACCGGAGCAACCTGGATGGATATCCTGACCCCACTTGCCGTCGCCGGGCAGTTCTTCGTTGAGATAGCCGCCGAACTGATCCTGCTCTTTATCGGGATCACCTTCCTGGTCGGCCTGCTTCAGGCCTACATCCCTGAAGAGCGGATACGGCGTCTCCTTGGCGGGAGGCGGCAGGGTGTGGGAAATATCGTCGCTGCCGGGTTAGGGGCACTCACCCCATTCTGCTCCTGCTCGACCATCCCCATCCTGCTGGGGCTCCTTGAGGTTGGGATCCCGTTCGGGGCCTGCATGTCGTTCCTCTTTGCCTCTCCGCTCTTAAACCCGGTGATCCTGGCGCTGCTGCTCGCGCTCGTCGGGGTGGTGCCGACCGTGATCTACGCCGCCATCACATTCACATCCGCAGTCGTTATAGGCCTGATCCTCGAGCGGTTCGGCTACGGAAGATACGTCAGGGACGTGGTGGTCGAAGGACGCCCGAAACCCTGCGACTGCGCGAGCAGCCACGGCGCCCGCATCCAGAGAGCGTTCTCATTCGCGGTCAACCTCTTTCGGCAGGTCTTCCCCTACCTCATCCTGGGCGCCGGGATTGGAGCGTTCATCTACGGGTTCGTCCCCGGCGACCTGATCATCGCGGTCGCAGGACCGGAGAACCCCCTCGCCATACCACTGGCGGCGGTCATAGGGATACCGATGTACATCCGGGCGGAGACGCTCATACCGGTGAGCGCCGTCCTCCTCGAAAAGGGTATGGGGATCGGCGCCGTGATGGCGCTGATCATCGGCGGCGCCGGGGCGAGCATTCCGGAGGTGACGCTTCTTGCGGCAATCTTTGAGCGGAGACTGGTCGCCGCCTTTGTGGCGACGATCCTCACGGTCGCCATCCTTGCCGGCGTCCTCTTCCAGGTGCTAAGCGTGATCTGAACAGACCATGGAGCAGACAGGATGAATCTGGAGATGAGACTGTATACCCTGCTGCCACAGACGCCCTGCGGCATGTGACCGGAAAGGGCCAGAGTCAGGGGGTCAATTGTGGGGCTAAAGATGCTTGATGCGGTCTTTGCAGAGGTCGCCGCCTGGAGATCAGAGATGACACCGCTCTCGGCGCAGAACTGGTATCGATGGTGCGCGAGCATGACTAAATCCCAACCGGTGCCGCGAGGCTGTATGCCGCCGCACCCTGGCAGAAGTTTCACGCCGACCGGGGGTGACCGATGATGAGCGGCCGAAACAAGATACAGACGGAGAACGCTGCCGGTTCGCGGCTCTCCCTCCTCAACCGTTACCTGAGCCTCTGGATCGTCCTTGCGATGGGCGCCGGAATCGCAATCAGCTACTTCTTCCCCGGGGTGCCTGCAGCAATCACCGGGTTCTCGGTCGGGACAACATCGATCCCTATCGCCATCGGCCTGATCCTGATGATCTACCCGTCACTTGCAAAAGTCCGTTACGAGGATCTGGGACGGGTCTTTCGCGACCGAAAGGTGCTCGGTCTCTCCATCGTTCTGAACTGGGTCGTCGGCCCGGTTCTGATGTTCTTCCTGGCAGCGGTCTTCCTTGCAGGCCGACCGGAGTTCATGTACGGTCTTATCCTGGTGGGACTTGCCCGGTGCATCGCGATGGTGATCGTATGGAACGACCTTGCATGCGGCGACCGCGACTACTGTGCCGCGATCGTGGGTTTAAACTCCGTATTCCAGGTATTCTTCTACGCCCTCTACGCTTACGTCTTTATCACAGTCCTGCCCCCGCTTCTCGGCATAGCGGCAGGTACAGCGGTGCCGATAACGATCGCGAGCGTCGCGGCAACAGTCTTTGTCTTCCTCGGCATCCCTTTCATCGCCGGGTTTATGACACGGGTTACGCTCCTGCAACTGAAAGGGCATATCTGGTATGATACGCGGTTTATCCCTCGTATATCGCCGATCACGCTCTTTGCCCTCCTGTTTACGATCGTCGTGATCTTCTCAACCCAGGGCGGAAACATCGTCGCACTTCCCCTGGATGTCCTGCGGATCGCCATCCCGCTTGCGATCTACTTCCTGTTGATGTTTTTCGTCTCGTTCTGGCTCTCCTGGAGACTCAGGGTGGATTACGGCAGGGCAACAGCGCTCTCGTTTACGGCGGCGAGCAACAACTTCGAACTCGCCATCGCTGTTGCCATAGGGATCTTCGGGATCGGGTCGGGGGTGGCGTTTGCCACCGTCATAGGTCCGCTGATCGAGGTGCCGGTGCTCATGTCCCTGGTGAACGCGGCGCTCCGACTCCGCGATCGGTGGTACGGTGAGGAGGCGACAGGAAGATGTCCCGTCGATGCCAATGGAGGAGATACAGCATGAAGAAAGAACTTATCATCGAATGGAAACACGTTGGAGAGGATCTCGATACCACCTGCGAACGGTGCCACGATACTGGAACGGCTCTCAAAGCGGTCATCTCGGAGATCACTACAATCCTTGAGATGGAAGGTGTCAGCGTCAGGCTGATCGAGACCGTGCTCCCGGCAACGGCCGTCGAAGAGTCAAATTCCCTCCTCTTCAACGGTGTACCGATCGAGGAACTGCTGGAAGGCGTGGAGGTGATCTCGACACCCTGCGCCTCCTGCGCCTGCATAACCTGCGAGGAGGATACAGAGTGCAGGGCGCTCCGCTACAGCGGCGAGGACTACGAGGCCATCCCACCGGAACTGATCGGGCGGGCGGTCGNNCTCGAGATGGAGTGATGCTGCGATGGAGCCCATAACCCTGGTCACCTGCTCCGGGCTCTCCAGCACAGGGAAGGTGACCGCCAGGGCCGGAATGGTGGTCCTGCAGCGGTTTCCGGGCAGCGTTGAGGAGTGTATCCCGGCAGCCAGGCTCCAGGAACCGCCATGCGGCAGAATTCTCGCCCTGGACGGCTGCGAAGATGCCTGTGCACTCAAAAAACTCC
>DAFR01000021.1:3387-3781 GCA_002497965.1 Methanomicrobiaceae archaeon UBA436
CGGGAGGAAGTGAGACAAGGGGGTTCCGGAAGAGCCCCTGGAACGATGCGCCGGAGAGGGAGAGTCCTCCCCCGACGAGCATCGCCGCTATCACCCGCGGAAGCCTGATCCGGAAGACGACCGTCTGCTCTGATACCCCCAGGTCTGCTCGAAGGAGGGGAGGACGACCTGATGACCTGAGAGTGTGGAGAGCAGGGTTGACGTCCCATCGAGGAGCGCATTCGCCGACCCTATGACGAGGATCCGGAAGGTCTCCACAGGGTCCATCATGTACCTCCCGACGAACAGGGAGAAGAAGAAGAGGGCGACCGGGAGGATATAGATCGCCCTCTCTACCGGGATTAGCCGGAGGACGGTCTCAGAGATCGGTGTCGCGCTGCGGGAGACCAAACGC
>DAFR01000161.1:0-5507 GCA_002497965.1 Methanomicrobiaceae archaeon UBA436
ATGGCGACCGCTGTCCTCCCGCACCACCTCCCCTACACCCTCCCCATCCTTCAGGCCCGGTGGGAGCAGGAACTCCCCAGGATCCGGAACTTCGTCCAGGAGCGACTGGGTCGTTGAGCGGCATCTCATGCCAGCGGTGAGAAGAGACGTGAGATCGATTCCTTCACCCGGACGCCGAGAGGGCGCGCCCGGTAGCCTTCCAGCGTGATCTCGGTGCTGACGTTGAGATCCGCCTCAAACGCCGCTGCAAGCCGGGCGCCAACGGCCGCGTCGTAGAAGAACGCGTTTGCCTCGAAGTTCAGACGGAAACTCCGGATATCCCAGTTCGCGCTCCCGACAGAGCCCGCTTCCCCATCGACGACGATCGTCTTTGCGTGGAGAAACCCGGCATCGTAGGTGTAGGCCCGCCCCCCCGCCTCGAGGATCTCCCCGATGAACGAGAGGGTTGCCCAGTAGACGAAGATATGGTCGGGCTTGCAGGGGATCATGATCCGGACATCGACCCCCGAGAGCGCCGCTATCCTGAGCGCATCGATGACGCTCTCGTCCGGTATGAAGTAGGGTGTCTGGATGTACACGGACTTCCTGGCGGAGTTGATCAGGCTGATGTAACCCTCTTTAATCGGGCTCCACCGGGTATCCGGGCCGCTGGAGGCGATCTGGACGGGTGTCCTGCCAGGAGCGCCAGGAGAGGGGAAGTAGCGGGGGTTCAGTCTCAGCCCCTCGCCGGTTGTGTAGTTCCAGTCGAGAACGAACCGGAGCTGGAGCGCCCAGGCGGCCGGCCCGCTGATCTGGAGCGTCGTGTCGCGCCAGTAGCCGAGCGGGCCATCACCCAGGTAATCGTTTCCAATGTTGAAACCCCCTATAAACCCCGCAACACCGTCGATGACGGCGATTTTGCGGTGATTACGGTAGTTGACACGGTAGATTGATGGGAAGAACTCCCCGATCTTCCCTCCTGCGTCTGTCAGTTCCCTGAATGCCGCCCGTGACCCGCCTCCCCGGAGCGACCCCATGGTATCGATCAGGAGACGGACCTCAACACCCTGTCGCGCCTTCTCTGCAAGCGCGTGGACAACCGCCCGCCCCAGGTCATCGTTGTTGATGATGAAGTACTCCATATGGATGTGGTGACGCGCCTCTCCGATCGCGGCAAAGAGCGCCTCGAACTTATCCTCGCCCCGCGTGAATACACCCACCCGGTTCCCACCGCTCAGGTAGGCCTGGCTATTCTGGAGCAGGAGGGATACGGTTTTATTGAATCTCTCTACCTCGGGTGAGGTGCACCGGTAATTGTCGCCGACAAATGTCCTCTGCTGTTCTGCGAAGATCTCCTGGAGAAAGGAGCGGTCCTCGCGCTCCTTTACTACGAACATCCTCTGCCGTGTATAGTTCTGGCCGAGCAGCAGGTAGAGCACGAACCCGACAGGGGGCAGAAGGAAGAGGACAACCAGCCAGGCTATAGTCTCCGTTGGCTCCTTGCGCTCGAAGAAGACGATGATTATGGCGAATATGACGTTTAGGGGAAGGATAATCCATCTCAATACCGATAGATCCACTCACAGGCCCCCTGCCGGAACAGGAATTCTTCCATCTATCTCTCCCTCTGGGTGTATAACTATACCCGCGCTGCGGGCTCATCCCTGAAACGCCTATCTAGCCGGAGTTCCAATGTATTGGTATGAGTTGCCCGGTCTGTGGGCATGACTGCGTTGCAGACGCCTCAACTGTTCTTGCGGGGCTACCGGGGCGGTTTGACCCCTGCCCCGACTGCACGGGGCTCATCTACGATAAGCGGAGCCCGCCGCCAGATATCGATACGGCAGAACCCTGCCCAACCTGCGGGCGGCGGTTCATCGATGAGGTCTTTGCCCATATCTACCGTGTGATGGTAGATGAGGGCGATCTTGCCGCGACCGAACCGCTCGCCGCTCTCGGAACGCCGCTCGTCCACCCTGGGTTTGCCATGAGAAACCCACCTTACCTCCCGCCGCGTTCGCTCCTCCTCTTCTCTCGCCATGTCAGTGAGCGGACTGCTAGACGACTGGTCGCGGGGGTCCCGGAGATCCGGGGGGTCGTCCGGACGGTGGATGGGACGCCGGGGATCAGGGACACCGACTCGGAACCAGTCGAGTATACCCTGCTTGCAGGGTGCGACGTCAGGGCCGATATCTTCCAGACCCGGGCGGGGCCAATAGTTGTCTACAAACAGCAGTCGACGCTGCATATCGAGTTTCCGCGTGGTCGTAACGAGAAGATTCTCTCGCTTGAGCGCCAGATCAGTCGCCAACGCCCCCGGGCGTTCGTCGATGCCTGTTCTGGTGCTGGCACCCTCGGACTTGCAGCCGCTCTCGCAGGTGTGGAGTGCGTCATCTACAACGATGCCTGGTATGCGGCGGCCTACTGGACCGCCCGCAACCTGGAGGTTAACCGCGGGAGTCTCGGGAGCGGGGAAGTGACGATCTACCGCTCTTACGGCGACCTCCGGAAGTCCCCGGTCGGGCGGGAACCTATCCTTGTTGCGAGGGCAGACGGGGCCAGGGTCTACCAGGGGGATCTGCGATCCCTCCCGACCGTCCTTCCGTCTGAGATCGACCTGACCGCACTCGATCTCTTCGAGAAGATGGATGCCGACAGGGTTGCGCGGATAGCACGGGCGTGGCGGACCCAGGTAGGCGGAGGTATTTTTATCCCCTAAACCCCATTACGTACGGGGGCTAGCCCGGGTGGCTCGGCGTCACCTGTTACCCGAAACCGCCGTAACGCGGGGGGCGAAGTCTGAGGAAGGCCGCAGCGGTTTGCAGGATCCGTTGCGTCCCGACGGAGAAACCTCGTCCCATGAGGTCGGCGGAAAGGGATCAAAGCCCCGGAGGGGGCGGCGACCTTTTGCCGCGGGTACCGGTTCAGGCCCGGAAGGGAGCAGACTTACCGTGGACGTTCGGCGCCCATGGGGTTGCGGGGTGGAGAAGGGATGCAGTGGTGAATGCTTACGCGCACGGTCGACCGAGGACGTGCCCCCAGCGGCGACCTTCATGGCAAAAGTAACAATTCTTGGGGCTACAGGGAACGTTGGTCTATTTGCGGCCCACACCATATCCGAGATCCCGCACGTCAGCGAGATGCTGCTTGTGGGGAGGCCCGGGCGTGAAGACTTCCTGGAGGGGTGTTGCCGCGATCTGTCTGACTCGTTCGCTGCACGGGGAAACGATGTCCGTCTCTCATTCAGTACAAGCTTTTTTGATGCAAAAGGCTCTGATATAGTCGTCTGTGCAGCAGGGGTGCCTCGCCGCCCGGGTCAGGACAGGAACGACCTCGCGTTCGAGAACGCAAAGATCGTTGCCGACGCTGCCGCAACCATCGGTCGATCATCGCCAGATACCATTCTATTCGTGGTTACAAATCCCGTCGACGTCATGACCGCCGTCGCCCTGGAGTATTCGGGGCTCCAGCCCCGGCAGGTCTTCGGTCTAGGGACACATCTTGACTCCATGCGCCTGAAATCGCAGATTGCACACTACTTCCGGGTTCACGTCAGCGAAGTGCACACCCGTATCATCGGGGAGCATGGCGACAGCATGGTCCCGCTCTGGTCGGCCACGACGATCGGCGGTATCCAGATAGGTAACCTGCCCACGTTCTCCGGCCTGCCGAAGCAGGAGATGATCGAGACCGTACGGACAAGCGGGGAAGCAATCATCAGGGACAAGGGCGCCACAGTCTACGGGCCCGGAGAAGCGATCTCAACCCTTGTAAGGACGATCCTCGGGAATGAGAACCGTATCCTCACCGTCTCAAGTTACATTAAAAGCGAGATCCACGGGATCGGCGACGTCTGCATAGGTGTCCCGGCTCGCATAAACCGCGAAGGTGTCTTCCCGGTGCCTATCCGCCTCCAGGACGATGAGGTTGCCGGGTTCCGCGAGTCTGTCGAGAAGATCCGCAACCTCACCGACGAAGTGATGGAGCGGCTTGAGGTAGACCTTCAACCGTTAAAATAGGGTTTTTTAGGAACCCGCACTCACACAAGTGTGGATTCGATGATATCGACGCTTCCGACGCCCTCTATCTTCTGGAGCGCTCTCTCGACCTCATCGGGTGCTCCCGCTCTGTCGGGGACGACAACGGCAACTTTCAGCGCCACAAGCCCGAACCCGATCGGCTCTTCCTGGATATCATCGGCGGTCGCAGCCGCCCTGATGGCTTCTTTGAGTGCTTCGCGGTCGACGTCGGGTGATTCAGGCATTACCTTCAGTATGAGAACTACGTTTCCCATTGTTATGGCCCCCGGAACCCGCATTTCTGGCATACATACTCTATGCTCTGCTCCCTGCACCTGTGGCACCGGTTGATCTCGTAGCCGCACAAGGGGCAGGGGAACCAGGTGGAACCCGGTTCGGCCAGCGTGGCGTTGCAGGAGGTGCATCGATCTCTTGCTGTCATCGTTGTTTCCTCAAATCTTATCTTATTATGTCGCCGTCACGGAAGTTAAAATCTCGGATCAATGAGCGTCCCGATAACACTCTTCCCGCTGAGCGCGCGCCGGACGCGGTCGTCGTCTCTGCCGTTGATCACCCGTGCTCTCAGACCGTGCTCGAAGACGAATGGAAGGAATAGGGGGTCTACCTCATCGCAGGCGAGGGAGGGGTCGTGGACCGCGGGTAGAAGCCTCCCGCGGCGCTGGATGCCATCTACCGATTTAAGGAGGAGAAGGTCGGTCTTGAGACGCTGCGCGACCCAGGCGGCGATGGTATCGGAGGTGACGTCCCAGGTGTGGGGGAGGGGGTCGGTCTCGCGGAGCACAGAGTAGGGAAGGAGAACCTCAATCCCCTCCGGCGGCGCGATGGAGGATACGGGCTGGACTCCGTGCGAGGCGATGTACCAGCCGAACTGCTCCATCCCGGCAACCGCCATCCAGTGGGCAGGTGTCCCGGAGACCCCAAGGTCACGGACGAGGTCGGCAAACATACCGCCGCCGGGCACGATGAGCACCGGTCTTCCAGCCTCCAGAAAGATCCCGAGCAGCGGCGCGACCCGGTCAAACAGGCTTCCTCCAACCTTGACCACCAGCGGTTCAGCAGACGGGGTCATATCACTCTGCTATTTAACCCTCGAAGACATAATTTTGCGCATGCGCCGGATCGTTGCCGCGATCTTCTTCCTCTGTCTCCTTGCCGGCACGGTAGCCGGTATCCAGATCGTTGAGTTCTGCCCCGACCCCTACCAGCCCGGTGACCCCGACGAATACCTGATGCTGGAGGGGACGGGGTTGCTCGACGGGTATGTTATCTCGGACGGGGAGGGGGGTTACCGGTTCCCGCCCGGAACGCGGATCGACGGCCGGCTGGTTGTCGCGAGGAGCGGGGCGGCGTTTGAGCAGGCGCACGGTTACCTGCCAGATTTTGAGACCGAGGAACGTACACCGGCAGTCCCTGATGTGATCCCCAACGGAAACCTCCTGATGGCAAACCGGGCGGACGAACTCCTCCTCTACCACGGGACGACCCTTG
>DAFR01000161.1:5562-7822 GCA_002497965.1 Methanomicrobiaceae archaeon UBA436
GTCTGGGACCCCCGTCCGCTCTTCATCGGCCAGTCGCGGTTTGAGCCCGCGACATTCGAAGGCGTGGCCGTGACCGCGTTTGCCGCTCCCGACTGCTCATACGAGGTCTTCTCTGATACGGTAGCAGGCGCAGAACGCGATATCCTGGTCAACGTCTACGAGTTCACCGACAGTAAGATGGCAGAAGACCTCATCCGCGCCAGGGAACGCGGCGTTAACGTGACCGTTCTCATCGAGGGCGGCCCCGTGGGTGGAATCTCAGCGGAAGGGAGAGCGGTTGCTGGTGCGCTCAACCGGAGCGGTATCCCGGTTCTCTCGATGACGACGACGGATGCTGCCCACGCGAAGTACCGTTTTGACCATGCCAAGTACCTGGTCGTCGATGGGAATACCGTCCTGCTCGGGAGCGAGAACTTCAAACCCGACGGCTACCCGGAACCGGGGTTGCGAGGGAACCGGGGCTGGGGTGTAAGGCTTGAGCACCCGGGGCTTGCGGGCTATTTCGTGAAGGTCTTCCTCCATGATGTTGCTGGCGGGGACATCATCCCGGTGGAGGGCACGGCGGCCGAACCGGGCACCTCCTGGTCGTCCTCCTACAGGGTTGAGTTCGCCTCCTGCCGCGCGGATGGGGCGCTGGTGACCCCGGTGATATCACCCGACACGAGCTTCCTCATCCACAGGCTGATCGAGGGGGCGGAGGAGAGCATCGCGATCGAGCAGGCCTACATCACAAACGAGACCGGGACAGTCCTGAACCCCTACCTTGCTGCCGCGATCAACGCCTCGCGGCGCGGTGTCAGCGTCAGGGTGCTCCTGGACTCAGCCTGGTTCAACATCGAGGATACGGCTGACAACGATGAGATGGTGGATGTGATCAATCGGATCGCCACGGCCGAAGGGCTCCCGCTCGAGGCGCGACTCGTCGATCTCGAGGCAAACAACCTGGTTAAGGTCCACAACAAGGGTGTAATCGTCGACGACCGGGCGGTACTTGTCAGCAGCATCAACTGGAACGCCAACTCTCCGGCGTTCAACCGGGAAGCAGGCGTGATCATCGAGCATCCGGCCATCGCCACCTACTATCTCGCAGTCTTTGACGACGACTGGAACGCCGCGGATGAGGCTGGCGCGGCGGGGATACACCGATTCGATCGACTCAAACCGGTGCTCGCGGTCTGCATAATCGCCGCGCTTGGAGTGCTCTACCTCTACAGGTCGAGACGCACCTGAAGTCTCATACCTGGTCGGAGGGATCGGTGGAGCGGCAGATGTCGCAGAGGGTTATCCTGCCCTCGCCAGAGGCGACGGCGGATACCCATCGCTCGATGACCAGGTCCAGGTTCTCGGGGAACTCTTCCCTGTTGCACCCGCGTTTCCGGCTCATATACTGGGATATCGCCGCCCTGCTGACCCCGAGGCGCTTTGAGACCTCACTCTGGCTGATACCCCGCTCGTTCACCAGACGGTATACCATCTCGGCCCGCATCGCGGGGAGCAGTCTCCTGACAAGGTTGTCACACCGCATTATGTCGCAGTGGAATGGTTCTGTCATCGCGCGGACACCGTCTGGGGGTCTTTGTACTCATAGAGGATCTGCCTTGCGTCCCTGAAGTTGAACTTCTCCACGATCATGTCGTTATCCTTGAGCCTCTTTAATGCATACCGGACGGTGCGGGGTGCAAGAGAACTGAGATGGACGAGTTCCTTGTGTGTCAGGGCACCCCCATTCTCAAGCAGGTGGAGGATCTTTTGCGAGGAGGGGGGGAGGTTTATATCATCCATGCAGGACAGTTAACGCTGTTAACATATCAATTTGACGGAAGTTATCTCTCCGGACGTAGAGAGTATAACCATGCTTGAGCGGCAGGAGAGGCAGGCACTTGCACTGCTGGTATGTGTTGTCGCGGTGGTGCTTGCAGCGCAGATCATCCTTGGTGCCGGTGGGCGATCGCTGGTTGCAAAACCCTACTCCCCTGAGGTGCCGGACGGGGCGCTGGTGCTCCTTGAAGGTAAGATTGAGTCGATCAAAGAGACCTCGACAGGCGGTCACCTGATCCTCACCGTCAATGGGACACGGGTCTTCCTCCCTTCGAATGTCGCTGCCGGTCTTGACCTTCACGAGAATGAGAGCGTCTCAATGTATGGTCTCGTCCAGACGTATCGCGGAGAAAGGGAGGTGGTGGTGAACGCCGTCGGCGATCTCGAGGTGCTCGAATGACTACTGTATAGTCAACTGTGTGGTGTCGCAAACTATATGATC
>DAFR01000118.1:0-10157 GCA_002497965.1 Methanomicrobiaceae archaeon UBA436
GATCCCCGGAGACTGTATCCATGGGGAATCGCCCCCGCGGGGGTGGGGCTGACGGGGAGGGGGGATGGAGCATCCCCCTCCCCTGTCTCCTGCGTTTCATTGAAAACCCCTCCCCCTGGAACACCCCCGCCTCTCCAATCTCTCCGCAACGGCGTCTCGCAAAAAGGTGCACGGCGGTGCCGCCACCCGGAATCCGTCCATGGAGGGGCAGCCTCAACCCCGGATGCGGGCGGGAGCCTGGAAAACCGCTGCTCAAGAAGGATCGGTAATTATTTTAATTGAGTATCGTAGTACCTTGTAATATATGGCTAAAAAGGGCATGCTACTGGTCGGCCATGGGAGCAAGCTCCCCTACAACAAGGACCTCGTGGAGACCACCGCAAGACTCATCGCCGAGAAGACGGACGAATACATCGTCAGGGCGGGTTTCATGAGCCTCAACACCCCCACCGTGCAGGAACAGCTCGAGGCGTTCCGGAAAGAGAAGATCGAGATGCTGGTCGTCGTCCCGCTCTTCCTGGCAAGGGGTGTCCACATCGAGAAAGACATCCCTGCGATCCTGGGGCTGCCCGAGGGTGCCCGGGCCGGCACATTCCACATGAACGGAAAGGACGTCCCCCTTGTCTACGCCAGCCCCATCGGGAGCGACCCGCTGCTGGCCGAGTTGATGCTGAAGAACGCGGCTGAGGCGATAGCCGAACTGGAACGCTGACCCGGAATGCGCATACTGGTGCTGGACACCATCCACGGCGGGGCGGACCTCGCCGTGGCGCTCCGGGATGCCGGTCACCGGGTGGACGAGGTGGACGTCTACCGGGGAGAGATCGGTATCCCCGTCGAGGAGGCGCTCGTCCGCACCTACGACCTTGTCACCGCGCCGGTCCACCTCGACCCCGACCACCCGCTCCTCCAGCAGCACGGCCCAGCGGTCTCGCACCACGAGATTGTCGGGCTTCTCATCGCCGGCGGCGCGGGGCGGCCGTTCATCGAGATCACCGGGGCGCGGGGGAAGACCACCACCGCCCACGCCATCGCCGCGCTGATGCCGGGGCCGGGCGTCCTGCACACCTCGACCGGCACCTACCGCTACCCCGAACGGGAACTCCTCTGGAAGAAGAGCATCACCCCGGCCTCCCTGATACCGGCGGCGCACGAGGCGGAGCGGATCGGCGGCTGGCTGGTTGCCGAGGAGTCGCTCGGTGTCACCGGCGCCGGGGATGCGGCCGTCCTGACATCGGCGGAGGACTACCCCATCGCCGCAGGGAAGAGACGGGCTCTTGCCGCGAAACTCGGGTTGCTCGCCCGTGCACGGACGGTCGTGCTCCCGCAGGGGGTTGACCTCCCCGGCTGCATCCCGGTCGGGAGCGTGGTCTCCGTCGAGGGGGAGGCCTGCCGCTACTCGGGCTACGGGATCGCCGGGTCGTTTCAAAACCCGCTCTTAAGCCTTGCGGGCTACCGAACGGCGCTGTCGCTTGCGGCCGCGATCGCCTGCGTCCTCGGGATCGATCCCTCCCCCCTGGGCGGGTTCACAGCCATCCCCGGGCGGATGGCCGTCCGCCGGGACGGAAGCCTCCTGGTGGTCGACAACGCAAACAGCGGGACGAACATGGCGACCACGGTTGAAGCCGCCCGCTACGCAAGAGAACTTGCAGGCGACGCCCCCCTGACACTCGTCATCGGCGAAGAGGCCCGCGCCGTCTGCGAGGGTTTCCCCGCAACCGAGATCAGCCGGGCGGTTGCGGCCGTCCGGCCTGATGCAACCGTCTATGTCGGCGACGGAGAGGAGGCGGCGACGCTTGAGGAGGGGTTTGCCGCCGCCCGCGAGATCACGCCGGAGGGTGCGATAGTGCTCGCGGTAAAAACCTGGAGATGAGATCATGGACTACATTCAACCAAGGCCGAGTTCCATCGTTGCGGCTCTTTACACCGCCCGGGACCTCGGCGTCGACGTGGCCATCCTCCACGGGCCGTCGGGCTGCTCGTTCAAACACGCCCGGCTCCTTGAGGAGGACGGTATGCATGTCCTGACAACATCGCTTGCAGACAACGAGTTCATCTTCGGCGGCCACGACCTCCTGGTGCGGGTGCTCCGTGAGGCGGAAGAGATGTTTGCGCCCCGGCGGATGGCGGTTGTCGGGACGTGTGTTGCGATGATCATCGGTGAGGACCTCCAGTCGGCTATCCTGGACGCCGGGATAGCCACACCGGCGATAGCGGTGGATATCCATGCCGGGTTCCGGGAGAACATCGAGGGTGTCCTGGCAACCCTGGAGCCCGCGGCAGCGGTGGGCTGGATCAGCGCAGGTGAACTGGAACGGCAGCGTTCACTCCTTCTGAAGGCAAACGAGGTGGAACGGCTGAGGGGAGCAGCTTCCCGGGCCTACATCGAGCCGTCCCGGGGTGACCTCAAACACATCGCGGCGGAGCGTCTCCTCGAACTCGCAGGGAGCGGCGCCACGGGTGCTGCGGTCATGAACGCCAAGAAAGAGACCGCCTACATCTTCGCCGACGAGCTGATAGCACTCCATGATGCCTGCCCGGAGGCCGCGGTCACCTACATAGCAAACCTGGAAGACCGCGGGCTCCCGAAGGTCAGGGAGGACGCCGCACGCATACTCGCCGGGATGAGAGGCCGCGGCATCGAGCCCGAACTCGTCGGGGCGCTGGACGAGTACGGGGCAAACGGCCAGGCGATCGGGGAGCGGATCCGTGAGATCGACCCGGATTTCGCCCTCCTGGTCGGAGTTCCCCACGCCGTCCCCCCGGAATACACGGAGGGGATAGAGGTCTTCTCGATCACGAACGGCCCGCGGCAGGTCGAACCGCTGCGGGAGATGGGGCACCGGCACGTTATGGTCGAGATCGACCTCCACCCAAAGACGCTGGGCGTCCGTGAGATCGTCGAGAGCGAGTTCGGGGCGGTTCTGCGGAGCATGCGATGAAGGCATTCCTGGTTGCCGGCGACCGATCGGGGAGCGGGAAGACGAGCATCACCCTGGCGCTCTCGGCGCTGCTCTCGACCCGGAGGACTGTCCAGACGTTCAAGGTGGGGATGGACTACATCGACCCCTCGTACCTTGCCGGGGTGACCGGGCGGCCCTGCCGGAACCTGGACGGCTACGTGATGAGCCCGGCGGAGAACCGGGCGGTCTTTGCCCACGGCTGCCGGGGAGCGGAGATCGCTGTCATCGAGGGCGTCCGGGGGCTGTTTGAGGGGGCAGAGGCTCTCTCAGACCTGGGGAGCACTGCGGCGATAGCAAAACTGCTCGACCTTCCCGTGGTGCTGGTGGTGAACGCCCGGAGCATCACCCGGAGCGCGGCAGCGATAGTGAGGGGGTTCCAGGGGTTTGAGAGCGGCATAGATATCCGGGGGGTCATCGCGAACAACGTCACGGGAAGCAGGCACCGGGAGAAGGTCGTATGCGCGATCGAGCACTACTGCGGCATCCCGGTTCTCGGCGCCATCCCCCGTTCGCCGGAGATGGAACTCTCGATGCGGCACCTGGGTCTTGTCCCGTACCGCGAGGGCCGGGAGCAGGAAGAGTTCATGGCGCGGATCGAGGCGGTGAAACGGGTGGTTGCCGGGAACGTCGATCTCGAGGCGCTGCTCTCGATTGCCCGTGAGGTTGAACCCCCGGCGGAGGATGAGGCGGTGTTTGCGGTTCCAGAGGAGCCGGATGTGAGGATCGGGGTCGCGCTGGATGAGGCGTTCAACTTCTACTACGCCGACCTCTTTGACGTCCTGGCATCGCTCGGGGCGGAGGTTGTCCCGTTCTCCCCGGTTCACGACCGTCTGCCGGAGGCGGACGGCTACATCATCGGCGGGGGTTATCCGGAGGTCTTCGGCGCGGAACTCGAGGCGAACACCGCGATGAGGGAGGGGCTCCTCGAGGTCTCCAGGAACGGGACGCCGATCTACGCGGAGTGCGGCGGTCTTATCTACCTGACCGGGAGGATGGTGCTCAAAGCCGGGTTTGCGGGCCGGGAGAGGGAGGAGTCCTGCGACCTTGTCGGGGTGTTCCAGGGCGAGACCCGGATGCCCGCGAGGCGGATGCTCGGCTACGTGGTCGGGAGGAGCGTTGCAGAGAGCCCTATGGGCGAGGCGGGGTTCCGGGGCCACGAGTTCCACTACAGCAGTGTTGACCTGGCGCCGGGGACGCGCTACGCCTACAGGCTGAGCAGGGGGAGCGGGATCCGCGACGGGCTCGACGGCGCCGTCCGCGACCGGACGATCGCGAGCTACACGCATCTCCACCCGGTTGCAAGCCGGGGGATGTTTGAGCACTTCGTTGACGCTTGCCGGGAGGGCTGAGAACGGGGTGCACGAAACACAAGACATACAAAGAAATCGATACCACACTACTCCCATGATAATTTACCTTGACGGCAGATTCGTCCCGGAGGAGGAGGCCAGGGTCTCGGTCTTTGACCACGGGCTCCTCTATGGTGACGGTGTTTTCGAGGGGATACGCGCCTACAACGGTAAAATTTTCCGTCTTGACGAGCACCTTGCACGGCTCTACGACTCGGCAAAGGCAATCGATCTCGCCATCCCGCTCACGAAGGCGGAGATGACGGAGGTCATCAAGGAGACGCTGCGGCAAAACAGCCTGCGGGACGCCTACATCCGCCCGATCGTGACGCGAGGTAAGGGCGATCTCGGGCTTGACCCGCTGAAATGCGCAAAACCGACCGTCATCGTCATCGCCGTCACCTGGGGGGCGATGTACGGCGACCTCTACGAGAATGGGCTCCGGGCGATCTGCGTCTCGGTCCGGCGCACGCCGCCGGAGTCGATGCCACCGAACGTGAAGAGCCTCAACTACTTAAACAACATCCTGGCAAAGATCGAGGCAAACCACCGGGGGGTCGACGAGGCGATCTTCTTCGATACGAAGGGTCACGTCTCTGAGGGGTCCGGGGACAACATATTTGTCGTCAAGGACGGTGTGATCATCACTCCGCCGACACTGAACAACCTGCGCGGGATCACCCGGATGGTTGTGCTGGAGATCGCGGCAAAGATGGGGATCACGGTTCTTGAGCGCGATCTCGGGTATTTCGACCTTTATACGGCCGACGAGGTCTTTGTCACGGGGACGGCGGCGGAGGTTGCGCCGATCCGCGAGATCGACGGGCGGGTGATCGGGAACGGGAAGCCCGGACCCATCACCAGGCAGATGATGGCCGCCTTCAGGACGGCCACCCAGAAGGAAGGCACCCCGATCGAGGGGTAAGGCTTCCACTTTTTTTCTCCGGCGAGGCTGCAGGTATAACTACCTGAAGGCTGAAGAGTTGATCATCAGGAGGTTTCCTGGAGGTGTGCCGCATTTATGGCGGGCAGCGCGGTTAAGATCCCGAGGGCGACGTGCAAGGTCTTTGGCGCGATAAAAGCGCTTTCTACGGTGAAGCGGTGCGTTGTGCTCGTCCACGGCCCGAAGGGCTGTGTATATCACATCAACTACATCCTGGGGATGCGGGGCGACCGGCCATCGGAGGTCTACTCGACCTGTCTTGATGAGCATGATGTCATCTTCGGCGCCGAGGAGAAGCTCACGGAGGCTATTGAGGAGATCGATGCGAGCCTCCATCCTGACCTGATCGCGGTGCTCTCATGCTGCGTCTCAAGCATCATCGGCGAGGATCTAAACGCCGCGGCGAGGGCCGCCTCGACATCTGCACGGGTTGTCGGTATTGAGGCCGGTGGGTTTGAGGGGGATTTCAGGGGGGGTTACAGCGAGACCCTCTGCCGGCTGGTCGAGGAGTTTGTCCGGGGGCCGCCGGGCGAGGTCAGGGATCGGTCGGTCAACCTGGTCGGTCTTCTCCGGGGCGGGCCGGACCTGAGGGAACTTGTGCGGATACTGGGTCTCATCGGCGTCCGCGTCAACGCGACGCTGACCGCGAACGCAACGGTCGATGACCTTGAGCGCCTGGGGGAGGCGGTGTTAAACATCGTTCTCTGCGAGCCGGCCGGGCTTGAGGCGGCGAAGTTGCTTGAGCGGGTCTGCGGCACGCCGTTCATCGTCGCCGATATCCCCGTGGGTCATGCCGCCACCATCCGGTTCCTGGACAGCGTTGCCGACGCTCTGGGGATTGAGCGTTACCCTCTCCGGGATGAGGGGGGCGACGAACTCTGCCGGGAGGCCCTGGTCGGGAGGCGGGTGGCGATCGTAAGCGGGCCGACGAGGGCGATCGGGATGACCCGGTTCCTGGCGGACCTGGGGCTTGCGCCGTCGCTCATCGTTGTGGACTTCGACCCGGGCAACCTGGAGCGGTTGAGCGGCCTGGCCGGGCCGGGGTGCGAGATCCTGGTCGAGCCGGAGCAGGAGGTGATCCGGGAGAGGCTTTTAGCCGGGAGGATCGACCTGATCTTTGGCGGCATGCTTGAGCGGCCGCTGGCCGCCTCGCTCGGGATCGAGCACCTGGATATGATGCACGGCAGCCAGAGGACGCTCGGGTTTGAAGGCGCAAGGCATATTGTCGAGGCGCTGACGAGAGAGAAGCCGGGTCAGAGCGGCAGGTAGAGGGGGAGCGGTTTTGAGATCCGGCCCGGGATCGCTGCGGCACAACTTTTTTATTTATCGGTGCCCAAGTTGTATGGCACATTGCATGGGCTGCTATAGTGTAGGGGCCAATCATGTCGGCCTTTCACGCCGACGACTGGGGTTCAAATCCCCATAGCAGCATCTATACTTGGGGTTTCACTCCCACGTCCTTTCTTTATGTGGTTGCTCGGTCCGGGATCGGTGTGCATGCCGTCCAGCAGTTCAGGCGCAGAGATGTTTCCAGGGCGCTGTCCACGGGTTCCATGCGATCGATCGTGAATTGGCAGTGGAGCGGGTCATCCGCCTCATGACGGCGCAGAACCACCTCGCCGAACGGCGGGGGGCTACCCGCTGCCCGTCACCCCTGCCTCTCCTGTCGCAGCGCCGCACGCCGCTCACGCAGGAGGCGATCGCGGAGAGGAGTGCGGTGCACAGCGGTTTGTGCTGCAGCACCACCCTGCCTTAAAGAAGCAGATCGATGAGCAGCGCGACGCCCATGACCGTCTGGAAGCGCTGCACCGATGAGTGCGGGGTGGTTCATGCCGTCCTGCTGCAAGAAACAGAATGCGAGGGGTGGGATTTGAACCCACGAACTCCTTCGAGAACGGACCCTAAATCCGTCGCCTTTGACCTGGCTTGGCAACCCTCGCAAAGCAGCGTGGAATATCTCCGGATCAGGGCTCCATTCTGGTTGAAACCCCGAATCCAGCGGTTCTGACCCGCTTCAGCAACCCTGCCTCCATATACATCAGCGCCCGAAGCATTATACTTGTTCCCGTGCGGGGTTTCGCCCGCTTGAATCCGTTTTCTCTGGAGATCCTGGCATACGCCCCGAAAACCACCCACATGATTCCGTGAGATGGTTGCCTCAGGAGGGTGGTGATGCCGAAAGTGCTTCAGAAGTGTATTTCGGGCAAATCACGCTTGAAATGTTAACAACAAAACATTTATTGAGTTGGTTGACTGTATTTTTCCTGTAGTTGAAGGAATAATGCTGGGCGAACTCCTTCGTATCCTGGCGGCGGCGATCATAACCTGGCTTCTCTTTGTGAGCGTCGATATCTTCTTCCGGTTGCCGGAAAAGGGGGGCGTCAGTGGAGCGTCAGCTGTTGCGCGAGACATTCAGGCTGCCGGCGGCGATATTGCCGGCGGCACCATGATGGGAAACATCGTCAGTTCCCCCGACGCCTCGGCTGGAACGCTCCTTGCTGCCTGCGGTGTCTACGTTGCCGGTATCCCCGGCGGGCTTATCGCCGCCGCGCTCGTCTTCATCGGCAACCGAATCTGCCATGACCCCGGCTACGCAGGGACAACCGGTGCGGTTCTCGCCACGTTCGTCGTCTACGGGTTCACTCAGGTCGGGTTTGCTGCAACAGACTTTATCGCCGGCATGGTGATCGCCATCCTCTCCATTCAGGGGCTCTCCCACCTCCACGCGAGCAGGCTGCTTGCCCGGCTCTGGAGGGTCCGGCAGTGATCGCGCCTTACCTCGTTGCCGTAGTGGCGGTCTTCGCCGCGCTTCGGGCCGTACTCGAGAAGAACACCGGCAGGAAACTGCCCTATGCGAACGTCATGAACTTCGCCATTGCTGCCTCGATCGTCCTGCTGCTAAACCATCCTCTCTCTCTTGTCGCGGCCGCGGCCTACTTCGTCGGCTCAACACTTGAGGCTAACGCGATCGCGAGCACCTATGCAGGAGGGGGGAACCAATGATCCCGGCGCTCGAGATAATGTTTGGGTTCATCGCCATCGCCGGCGCGGTCTCGGCCGCCCTCATCAGGGACTCTTACGGGAAGTTGATATCGCTGGGGGTCCTCGTCGGCGGCATCGTGCCGTTCATCGTGGATCGCGGTTACCTGGACGTCGCCATCACCGTCTCCCTGGTCGCCCCTATCTCCACAATATTTCTCCTGATGGTCGTGAGGAGGGCTGATGCGTGATGGAGGCTATCTTCATCGTCGGGCTTGTGATTCTTGTGATCGGTGTCCTTGCGGTCGCTTTCGTGCGGCCGAAGACCTACATCGCCAGGCTGATCAACCTGGAGATACCGGCCTGGGGCCTCCTGCTCGTCATGCTCGCCTATGACGAGGCCCTGGCGCTCCTGACGTTCGTCGCGGTCACCGCAATCAGCACATTTGTCATCGTGCGACTGATGGAGTGGAGGGATGCCTCATGCCGATAATTTCCAGGATCTCCCGGGCTCTCTCCGACTTCCAGAACCTCGTGGCTCTCTTTGCCGGCGCGTGCATCATCGTCTCCATCATAGGCATCTTCTCCCTGCCGCTCGGGTTTGAGGAGCAGCAGCTCTACCCAAAGACCCTCGACCCCGCAAGTCCGCTCTACCCCTACGACCGGGGCGGAGTCCCGTTCGGCACAACGAAGGTCGTCGCGCAGTACCCGGAGAACTCACCCTACGTAGGATACGTCACCACCTACCTGACACCGCTCTCGCAGTACCTCGCAGACCACACGCACCACCTGGGCACGACGATCGTCGCCCACCCGGGCGGGATCATCGATGAGATCCTCTACAACACCCGGGGGCTCGATACAGTGGTCGAGACGAGCATCCTCTTTACAGCGTTTGCGATCGCNNTCATACCTCTACCGGAGGAGAGAAGAAGAATGATCCAGGCATACCCGCTCGGTCTTTTCGTGGCGTTCGCGTCGACGGGGATAGCCTTCTTTGCGCTGACGCGGGAGACCGACGGGCTCCACCGCCTGCTCCTCACCGATCTTGTCGAGGTCGTCACCCTTGCGTTCATCGCACTGGTCGGCACCGACCTTGCTGAGGCGCTCATCCTCCCGGGGCTCGTGGTGGGTGCCTCGGAACTGATCGCTCTCTCCGAGATCTTCCGGATCAAGGAAGGCTACACGCGGCCGCCAACCGAGACCCTCCAGATAGAGGTGATGAAGACCGCTCCCCCCATACTTGCCGTGCTCCTGGTCGGCTACGGCATCGTGCTCTCCGGGTTCTCGGGCGGGGCGGTCGCCGGGCTCGGCGTGATCTTCTACTTCCTCTGCCGCGACCACAACGAGCGGTTTGAGGTGATCGAGACCGCGAGCGGCTATTCCTGGGTCATCTGGATCATAGCGTTCTTCATCTTCATGATCCTCCCGCAGTACTGGTTCTTCGCCGTCATCCTCGCGGGATCGGCAATCCTTCTCAAGGTCATGGCCAAGATGTCGCTCATCGGCACCATGCGGGGTGGTCCGAATGCCTGATATCGGCGGGGCCGACCTTTTTGTGCTGGAGTTTGGGGATATCCTCCACTACTTCACCCCCTACACCGCCACGCTCTTCCTGTTTGCACTGCTGTTCACGGGGCTTGCTATTGCAAGCAGACCCGAGAGGCAGATCGATATCGTCTTTGGCGGGGACGCTTACTACGCGAAGCAGACGACGCTCCCCGAGATGCGGTTCCGCCGGTTCATGGCGATAGCCTGCGGTCTTGCGTCCATGGGGGCGATGGTGAGCGGTGATCTCTTTAACTTCACGCTCTTTGTCTCGCTGGTCGGCATCACCAACATCGGCATCGTTGCGGCGGTGAAGAGCCGCCACGTCCTCAACGCTGCATACGAGTACGGGATCGTCGCCATGGTCGCCACCCT
>DAFR01000118.1:10252-11215 GCA_002497965.1 Methanomicrobiaceae archaeon UBA436
ATCGGGGAGGGGATGGCGCCGTTCTACGCGGCAAAAGCCGAGATGTTCCGGGCGCCTGGCGCTCCCTACGTCATCATGTGCTCCCTCTCATCGCTGTTGATCTTCCTGCGCGTGGTGGAGATTGTCATAACCATCTGATGATCATGAAACGAAAGACGATTACATACGGACTCGCGGCATCGGCCATCGGTATCGTCGTCGCACGGGCGGCGCTGGCAGCAGCCATCATACCGCCCTTTGCGGCGGCTATGGTCTTTGTGGTCGCGTTCCCCGTGCTGGTGCTCTTCCTGGGGCTCTGGTGGCGGGCTCAGGGCGGAGAAGGAGATATACCGTTCATAGGATACTGACATGATCGAGTACCTGGTATTTGCAGCAGTCTTCGGCCTCCTCCTNNCACCGGAAAGTCATCGCACGGATACAGACAAGACCGGGGCCTCCCGTCTGGCAGGAGATCCTCCATGCGCTGAAGTTCTCGTTCAAGAGCACCTGGGTGCCGAAGACTGCAAGCGGGGCACTCTACGTCGCAGTCGTGCTCATCGGCATCGGCATATGGAGCGCAGCGCTCTTCGTCGTCCTTGCCGGCGAGAGCATCCTGATCCTCTTTGCGATCTACATGCTCCACAAGGTCGTGGAGCACGGTTACGGGCTATCGTCGGGGTCGCCCTACGGGAAGTTCGGCGGTGTGCGGTCGGTCATATCAGCAGCATCAGAGATCCCGCTCTTCGTCACGATCGCTGCGATCCACCTCTTCACGGGATCACTCATCCTGCGCGACATCACCGCTTACCAGGGAGTCCACGGGCCGCTTCTCCTCATCGCACCGCCTGTTGCCATAGCCATGTACATCGTGGTCCTCTCGAAGATGCCCTATGGCCCCTTCTCGATCGTGGAGAGCAAAGAACTCGTGAGCGGCTACAAGACAGAGCACTTCGGGGTCTGGCGGGCAGGTCTGGCCGTGACCGA
>DAFR01000118.1:11325-13199 GCA_002497965.1 Methanomicrobiaceae archaeon UBA436
ATGCTCTCGCCGTTTGACAGCGTCACCATCCAGGGGCTTATCACCGGGCTGATGCTGGTCTACGTCGTGTGTCTCTGGTGGGTGATGCCATGATTCGTGAAGTGGTGCTCTTTGGAGGGGTAGTCTATATCATTATAGCGCTGGTGCAGTGGGTGCAGAACCAGACCGTTCAGGTCGAGGTGGCACTCTTTGCCGGGATCATAGTGGTTCTCTCTCTCATCCATTACGCGAGGGACGAGGAGCGTCTCAAGAAGATCGAGATGGCCGGGCTCTGGCTGGCGATCGCCCTCTTTCTCGGCTACGCCCTTGCAAAGGCGGGAGGATACCTATGACCGGGCTCTGCCTCTACGAGAAAGACCTCCGGCCTCTGAAGTACAACATACTGACCAGCACAAAGCACGATGCGGCCGTCAGAGCGATTGCGCGCCGGCTCGGCGTGAGTGATGCAAAACTGCGCAGGCTGCTGATCCAGCGGCTCGATATGTCGCTGCTGGAGAACATAGAGACCCGCTGGGAGATGGGGCTGCGGTACGCCGATGAGGGCGACCCGGTGGCAAAGGAGCTCGGGTGCGAACTCTTCACACGGTATATACCGCTTCTGGACAGGGGGAGGATGAAAGAGATCTACGAAGAGACCAGAGCGCTGGCCCGGGATATGCCCATTGAGGAGGCAATCGCGAGAGGCAGGGAGCGGATCAGGGAGGCGGTCATATCATGAGCATACTGCAGAGCATAAAAAACGCCGTTCGGTCGAGATCGATCCACGTCAGTTACATCGATGTCGGCTCATGCAACGGCTGCGATATCGAGGTGCTGGCCTGTCTTGCTCCCCGCTATGATATCGAGCAGTACGGGATCTACGTCCACAACAACCCCCGTGAGGCCGATATCCTCCTGGTGATAGGCTCCGTCACCCCGCAGTGGGTGGACAAACTCCGCAGCATCTGGGATAAGATCCCGGAACCGAAGGCGGCCATAGCCATCGGGAACTGCCCGATATCGGGGTGTGTCTATGCCCGGAAGGGTTCTTTGACTACTCCACCGGTCAAGAACTATATACCCATAGCCGCAGAGGTTCCGGGCTGCCCTCCACGACCAACGGAGATCCTCTCCGCCATTCTCTCGGTTGCACCGCTGATATTCAAGGATTACGAGGAAAAACAGTCATGAAGAAGACCGTCGACGTCTCCATCCCGCTCGGGCCGATGCACCCCTGCTGGAAAGAGCCCGTCCGCCTCAAGTGCGAGACGGCGGGCGAGCGGGTGCTCCATACCGAGGTCGAGCTCGGCTACATGAAGAAGGGGATCGAGCGGATCATGCGCGGCCGTCCCTGGCAGGAGGTTATGTTCCTTGCCGAACGGGTCTGCGGCATCTGCTCGGTCGTTCACAACATGGTCTTCATCGAGGCGATGGAAAGGATCAGCGATATAGCGGTTCCGCCGCGGGCGGCCTACCTGCGGGTTGTCGCGAACGAACTCGACCGGATCGCCAGTCACCTCATTGCGAACTTCTCCTACTGCTACACGATCGAGCACGAGACGCTTGCGATGTACCTCTTAAACACCCGGGAGAGGGTGCTTGACAACCTGGAGCGTCTCACAGGCTCAAGGATCAACACCGCCTACATGATCCCTGGCGGCGTCCGGTTCGACCTCCTCCCGGAGGACGCCGCGGTGATGCTCGCCGATCTCGCAAAGGTCGAGGATGAGTTGAAGCGCTACGTCCGGATCTTTGAGACCGGGCCCCTGATTGCGCTCAGGAGCAAAGGGATCGGGTTCATGAGCCGCGAGGATGCGATCCGCGCTCACACAGTCGGCCCAACGGCACGTGCAAGCGGCGTCGAGGACTCCGACCTGCGCCTCCGCCACCCCACA
>DAFR01000118.1:13209-16844 GCA_002497965.1 Methanomicrobiaceae archaeon UBA436
ACCCGAACCGAGGGCGACAACTTCGCCCGGGTCATGGTCCGGTTCCAGGAGGTCTTCCAGAGCATCGATCTCATCCGTAAATGCGTAGATACTCTGCCCAACGGCCCTATCCGGGGCGGCGGGCTCTGCAGGGCGGGTGAGATCTCATACAGCGGTGAGGCGCCCAGGGGCGAGCTGACCTACACCATAAAGACCGACGATTTCGGCAGGGTGGTCGATATCGCGATACGTACTCCGTCGATCATGAACATCGAGGCCTGCGCCCACTACATGGTGGTGGACGCCGCCTCGATCGCAGACGTTACCTCGACGTTTATCAGCAGCGACCCCTGTATCGCGTGCAACGAAAGGTGAAGCGATGCGATCGATCATCTACTACGTCCGGGAGTTCCTCCGGCCAGAATGGCTCAAGAAGTTCTTCTTCGTAAAGACCGCGCCGCTTGTGACGCCACCCTACTTCAAGGGCTACCCGACCCGGACGGAGAAGGAGTGCACCGGGTGTTTCACCTGCATGATGATCTGCCCGGCACCCGACGCGATCGCCGTCCTCCGCAGAAAGGAGCGGTGGGAGCCCGAGGTCTACCCTGGCCACTGTATCCGGTGCGGTCTCTGCGTCGAGGCGTGCCCGGAGGGTGTACTCTCAAGCGGCCGCGTCCTGGAGCTTGCCGGCCGCGATGCAACGGCGTTCTGGCACTCCTACCACCTGGAGGTCGACGAGAGCCTCTGCATGCGCTGCGGGAACTGCTGTGTAGCATGCCCGATCAACCGCCAGATCGATCCCCGGCTTGCGGGGACGGGGACATCAACAAGCGACGATGTGATCATGCGGGTCAAGGGCGGCCGTGTGCAGATCCTCCACGAAGAGAAATGCACCGGCTGCAAGACCTGCGAGACCCAGTGCCCGAGCGGCGCGATGCGTGTCGCCCGTATGGTGGAAGGGGTGCAGTTCCTGGACGAGGTGGGGTCATGAAGTTCCTTATGAACACCGGGCGGACGGTCAACCAGGGTGTGACCGTCGAGAACAAGGGTTCGGCAGAGTACGCCCGGGAGGCCTCGACCTGTTTCATGCACGAGTTTGATATGCTCGAACTCGGGGTCGATGACGGCGATCCGATCCTTGTGCGTGGCCCGGCCGGCGAGGTCGTGATGCGTGCGGAAGCGTCGGTCGAGGTTGAGATAGGGACGGTCTTTGTCCCGTACGGGCCCTATGCAAACCACATCCTGGCCGCTGATACCCGTTCCACCGGGATGCCGGACTTCAAGTCTCACGAGGTTGAGATCGAACCGACCGACGAAGAGCCGAAATCGGTTTACGGACTGATGGAAGACCTTGGAGGGCTGGCATATGATCGTTAAAGACGCGGTCTGCCCGTTCTGTGGATGTCTCTGCGACGATATTGAGGTCGAGATCGAGAGCGGCCGGGTGGTCGGCGTCACAAACGCCTGCGACCTGGGGGCGACGAAGTTCCTGGGCGGCGAGAGGCTCAAGACCCCGATCCGGCGCGAGGGGAAGACCTGGAAGGATATCTCCTATGATGAGGCCATTCGATACGCCGCCGAGATGCTCCTTGACGCCGAACGCCCGCTCCTCTACGGCTGGAGCGGCACCCATGGCGAGGCGCAGTGTGTAGGGGTTCACATGGCCGAACTGGTGCGGGGGGTGATCGACAACACCTCCTCGGTCTGCCACGGCCCATCCGTGCTGGCCATCCAGGAGGTCGGGCACCCGGGCTGCACGCTCGGCGTCGTGAAGAACCGGGCGGACGTTGTGATCTACTGGGGGTCAAACCCGATCGACGCCCACCCGCGTCACCTCTCGCGCTACACGTGTTACGCGGAGGGTTTTTTCCTGGAGAACTCGTTCCGCGACCGGAAGGTGATAGTCGTCGATGTCAGGAAGACCCGGACGGCAAACATTGCCGACGAGTTCGTCAGGGTCAGGCCCGGCGGGGATTATGCCGTCCTCTCGGCGCTCCGGGCGATCGTCAGGGGTAAGACCGACACCATCCCGCCGACGGTCGCGGGCGTCACGCGGGACCAGTTGATCCGGGTGGCAGACCTCTGCCTGAACGCGAAGTTCGGGGCGGTCTACTTCGGGCTCGGCCTCACCATGATCCCCGGGAAGTACAAGAACGTTCGGAATGCCATCGAGCTCGTCACGGAACTGAACAGGCACACGAAGTTTACCATATCGGCTATGCGTGGCCACTACAACGTCTACGGTTCGAACGAAGTCAACACATGGATGACAGGCTACCCCTTCGCTATCGACTTCTCCCGCGGCATCGCCTTCTACAACCCCGGGGAGACGACGGCGGTGGACGTCCTGGCCCGCAAAGAGTGCGACGCCGCGCTGATAGTCGGGAGCGACCCGGCCGCGCACTTCCCGCGCAAGTGCATCGAACACCTTGCTGAGATCCCTGTTGTCCAGCTCGACCCCTACCCCAACGCCACCACCGCGTTCTGCAGCGTCCAGATCCCTGTGGCGGTGACCGGGGTCGATGCGGAAGGAACAGCCTACCGGATGGACGGGGTGCCGATCCGGACAAAGAAGGTTGTGTCGAGCGATTACCCCTCCGATGAGGATGTCCTCACCCGGATGTATGCGTTGATGCAGGAGGCTCTGAAGCGATGACCGAACTCCTGGTTAAGAACGCCCATGTGATCGATCCTCTCAGCGGGATCAACGGCGAGACGATGGATATCGCCATCCTTGATGGGAAGATCGTCGAGGAGGTGAGCGCTGCCGCGGATGTGATCGATGCCCGTGGCATGCTCACGATGCCCGGCGGGATCGACTCACACACCCATATCTGCGGGACGAAGGTGAACTTCGGGCGCTACATGAGCCCGGAGGATATGCGGGCGGGGAGGACGCCCCGCCGCGGGCCGATGCACGCCACCTCCGGCTACAGCGTCCCGACGACCTATGGCAACAGTTACCGCTACAGCGTGATGGGCTACACCACACTGCTTGAGGGGGCGATGGCGCCGCTTGAGGCCCGGCACACCCACGAGGAGTTCACCTACACCCCTCTCCAGGACACCATGGCAAACACCCTCTTTGATGGGAACTGGTCGATCATGGAGGCGATCCGCGATGGAGACGTGAAAAGGGTCGCTGCAATCATAGCCTGGATGCTCACAGCGGTGAAGGGGTTTGCCGTCAAGCTCACAAACCCTGGCGGTACCGAGGCCTGGCAGTGGGGCAAGAACGTATCATGCATCCGCGACCCCGTGCCCTACTTTGAGGTGACGCCGGCAGAGATCATCCGCTCGGCGATCGAGGCAAACGAACTCCTCCACCTGCCTCACTCAGTTCACCTCCACTGCAACAACCTGGGCACTCCGGGTAACTACACCTGCACCCTGGGGTCGATGGGTCTTGTCCCTGACCTGAACCCGAAACGCCAGACACTGTATGCAACTCACGTCCAGTTCCACGCCTACGGCGGTTCGGGATGGAAGGACTTCTCTTCAAAGAGCGAGCCGATCGCAAACCTCGTCAACATGCGGCCGCAGATCGTCATGGATATGGGGCAGGTGATGTTTGGCCGGACAACGACGATGACCGCGGATGGGCCGATGGAGTTTAACCTCTACCGCCTCCACCACGAGAAGTGGAGCAACCACGA
>DAFR01000118.1:16854-19790 GCA_002497965.1 Methanomicrobiaceae archaeon UBA436
TACCGGCGCAAGAACCTGGTCAACTCGATCATGTGGGCGATCGGTCTTGAACTTGCGCTACTCACAAAGAGCCCCTGGCAGTGTCTGCTCACGACGGATAACCCTAACGGTGCGCCGTTTGTCAAATACCCCGAGATCATTGCCCTCCTTATGAGCAGGAGGTACCGTGACGCCGAGTTTGCAAAGGTCCATCCCGATACCGGGTCGAGGGTGCCTCTCCCGGCGATCGACCGGGAGATGGACTGGTACGAGATCGCGGTGATGACACGGGCTGGCCAGGCGCGGGCGCTCGGGATCCAGGATCTCGGGAAAGGCCATCTGGCTCCAGGTGCGGATGCGGATGTTGCGATCTACCCCATGCGGATCGATGAGGTCGACCCCTCGGCCGAGTTCCAGAAGGTGATCGACGGGTTTTCCCGGACGGAGTACACGATCAAGCGGGGCAGGGTTGTCGCCCGCCGGGGCGAGTGCGTGGTTCACGGCAGCAACGCCACCATCTGGGTCAGGCCGAAGGTCTCTGAGAACTATGATATGGGGAAGGACCCTGATTTCGTCGAGAAGTTCGACCGCTACTACACCGTCCGGATGAGCAACTACCCGGTTCAGGAGAGTTACCTGAGCAGGAGCCGATGCATCGAGACGGAGACGGAACTATGATGAGAGTCACGCTTGCAATGAAACCGATGGGGAGATGGTCCATCCCGATAGAGGCGGAGTCGATCGTCCCTGTGAACTTTCTCTCCGGCACCGATCTCTCTGTCTGGCGGGGGAACCGGGAGCTCGGTATCGAGGAGGCTTTCTCGGTCTTGGTGGAGGGCGATGCCGACCGGGCGGAGGATGTGGAGGTCGTCCTCTCCGGGGAGACCGCCCGGTTGAAGAGGGTCGGCGAGTACATGGACGCGGGTAAGATCACCGTCCTGGGGGATATCGGGATGCACTGCGGCAATTTCATGAGCGGCGGGGCGATCGAGATCCAGGGTAACGCCGATGGCTGGCTCGGCCGGGAGATGGCAGGGGGGACGATCATCTGCCGGGGCAACGCCGCCGATTACTGTGCTTCCGGTTACCGCGGCGGCCGTAAGGGTATGACCGGGGGTAGCGTGGAGGTCTTTGGCCGTGCCGGTGATTTCCTGGCGGAGAACCTTGCCGGCGGGACGGTCGTAGTTCACGGCGATGCGGGGGATATGCCCGGCGCCGAGATGCGTGGCGGGACGCTTATCATCCATGGGGACTGCACACGGCCGGCGGCGAACATGAAGGATGGCGCCTGCTACGTCTACGGGACGGCGCGGTGGATGCTCCCTACCTTCAGGAAGGTCGGCACCGCCCAGCAGGATGGGCGGACGCTAATCCGGTTTACCGGCGATGTGGCGAACCGGGGGAAAGGAAATCTTTTTGTCGGGAACTACGAATACCTGGACTGATGGTCAGGCACGAGTGCGGGTTTGACGCCCCGATCCACTGTAAGAGGTGCGGGAGACCGCTGGTCAATAGCAAGCGCACGGGCCTTTACTGCCCGCACTGCGGTAGAAAAGTGAGCATGATCTGTCCTGGCTGCGGCCGCCTCTGGTGAGCGATCAGAGGCGGCTCTTCACCCACCGGGCGTACTCTGCTCTCAACTGGCGGATCTCCTCTTCGTTCAGGTCCGCCCTTCCCGTCCGGTGGAGGTAAGACTCGAGTTGATCCACAACCTGTTCTGCATCCTGGAAGTCATCTACATCCAGGTATATCGGCACCCGCTCCACATTGATAACCTCACCGCAGATGGGGCAGAGCCTCCAGCGCTGGTAGCGGTCCACGTAGTTGAAGGTCTTGCAGCCCGGGCAACGGATGACGAGATACATGATCAATGGGTGTGTTAGGGTGGCTGGATTTATAATTATCCTTCCTGGCGCTCTCCCGTTGATGCGGTGCTGGAAGTTGATTCCTTTCACTCAGGTTCTCTGTGAACCCGTCCGAAAATTCCTGTCCTCATCACTGGCACGGCTTCCCACTGGCTGTCATCATTCACTGCCCGCCCACTCTGGAGGGGGCGGGAGGTGGGGGGTGTTCGACGAGAGAGGTTTTCATCGACATTTTCAGTGGCATGTCGAGACAGGGGCGGGGGATCTTCCATCCCCCTCCCCGTCAGCCTCACCGCCGCCTGGCGATTCCCCCCTTGATCCAGTCTCCGTGAGCGCGTTTCCAGCGTCACGGTGAAATCACCTTGAAGGACCCTGTTTTTCGCCCCCGGCACGGCATCCATGTTGTGGCAACCGTTACGTACTGCCGCGTTCGGGGTGAACTCACCTGAGGGAAGGAGAGCGTGGCCGCCCCCTCGGGATCGGGCGTGCAACCAGCTGCATGGAACCCGAGCCTTTTTCTGGAAGCGGAGACGACCACTGATACGTGAATTCGATGGAGATCCAGGTATTCGGTGTTCGGGGTCTTCCCCTGATCCGGCAGGGTGACGACCTGCCAGGCATGATCTGTGAGCGGGTCGCGTTTGAGGACGGTGACATCCTGACGGTTGCCTCATCGGTCTACTCCAAGGCAAAAGGCTTCACCCGTGACCTTGAATCCATTGTCCCCGGTGCTGATGCCGTGCGGATAGCCGGAAAGACAGGAGAAGACCCGCGCTTTGTGCAGGCGGTGCTGGACTCCTCTGCTGCGATCCTGCTCGAAGATCCGTTCATCCTCTCCGAACTGCCTTTCGGCCACATCGGTGTGCGGGCCGGCGTCGACCACAGCAACATCGAGGATGGCCGGGTGATCATCCTTCCCCCCGATCCGATGGCCGCCGCTGCCGAGATCAGGGATGCGATCGATCGGATCAGCGGAAAAGACGTCCGCGTGATAATCACCGATACCTGCGGCCGGGCGTTCCGCCGCGGCCAGACCGGCATCGCCATCGGCTGGGCCGGGATGACAGCCATTGACGACTACCGGGGCGACAC
>DAFR01000118.1:19871-20740 GCA_002497965.1 Methanomicrobiaceae archaeon UBA436
CGGTGGTCTTCAGAAACTGCCGCACCTGGAAAGGGCACGATGCTGTATACTTCACCCCTGAGGAAGACATCATCAGGGCTGCGCTGCTAAAGGAGCATAAAAAAGATTAGAAGAGGAGATTTAGTATATAAACTGCCACTCCGGTCGCGAGGGCTATCACAAGAACGGCTGTCGGGCTGATATGGATGGCCCGGTGGTCGTCGCTGTCGTAGTAATTGACCAGGCCGGCAGAGGATACCAGTCTCCCGCCAGATTTTTTTGCCATACCAGATAATTATCATTTGCAATATATAAAACCGAGGTTGAACCAATGCGGCAGCCTGAAGATTGCGTCATCACCGGCCGGGCGCTCCTCGGCGAAGAACTCCTGGAAGAGGACGTCAGTATAACCGTCTCGGGTGGTATCATCACCTCGATAGAGCCAGTCTCACGGACGTCCGGGCTCTGGATCGTGCCGGCCTTCTTCAACGCCCACACCCATCTCGGGGACACCGTCGCGATGGACATCCCGGCCCGTGGAAGCCTGGCCGGCCTGGTCAAACCGCCGAACGGTTTGAAGCACCGGATCCTTGCAGCAACCCCGCGCGCCGACCTGGTCAGGGGGATGCGCGCGAGCATCACCACCATGATGGCAACCGGGACGGCCGGGTTTGCCGACTTCAGGGAAGGCGGGGCTGATGGCGTTGCGGCACTGCGCGAGGCGGCAGCGGGGCTTGACTGTTTCCCGGTCATCCTGGGCCGCGATGGAGGAGAGACGGTCGGTGACGGGGCGGGGATCAGCAGTGTTCATGACGTGAAAAACGCTGAAGAGATCGTGAGAACGGCGCGTGCCGCAGGGAAACTTGTCGCATTCCATGCCGGGGAGAAGA
>DAFR01000118.1:20796-21003 GCA_002497965.1 Methanomicrobiaceae archaeon UBA436
GCAACTGCGCCGGATCGTCGATATGGGAATACCGGTCGCCGTCTGCCCCAGGTCGAACTGGGTGCTCGGCGTCACGGCATCACCCGCCCACCCACCGATCGCGCGCATCATCGAACTCGGCGGCACCCTTTACCTCGGGACGGACAACGTGATGTTTGTTCAGCCGGATATGCTCCAGGAGATGGCGTTTACTGCAACCGTCTATCG
>DAFR01000053.1 GCA_002497965.1 Methanomicrobiaceae archaeon UBA436
TGGATCCTCCCGCACGCAACCAGCGGCGTCGTCGACCTCGAGACCGAGCCCGCGGTGCGCGCTCACAGGGGCCGTATCAGCGGGAAACGGTTTCCTCTTTCCACCCCTGTAACAGATGGGACGGTAATAATCACCTATAAAAATCGGTTTGGCACGGGGGTCGTCAGGGACGGCCAGGTCCGGGTAAAAGAACTCCTCCCCGTTGAGCCCAGCATTCAGCCTGATCCGGGCTGGGAGACAGTGATAGAGAGAAACCGCTACCACTTGAAGAACCTGGAGCGCAACGCAGTTCGGACCATCAAAAAACACANNCGTGCGTGAACGTCTCGTTCTCCGGAGGCAAGGACAGCACCGCCGTCCTCCACCTCGCCCGGAAGGCCGGGGTGGAGAAGGCGTTCTTCATAGATACAGGGCTTGAGCTCCCCGAGACGGTGGAGTTCGCGGAGTCTCAGGGTATCGAGATCATCCGCAAAGGCGGTGACTTCTTCGAGGCGGTCAAGAAAGCCGGGCCGCCGGCGAAGGACCGCCGCTGGTGCTGCAAACTCCTGAAACTCCGGCCTTTGAAGATCTACCTGACCGGGACTGGGCCGTGCGTCACAATCCAGGGGAACCGCTGGTATGAGTCATGGAACCGCGCCGATCTCGACGAGACCAGCCAGAACCCGGCTAACCCGCTGCAGGTGAACGTCTCGCCGATCCGGAACTGGCGGGCGCTTGAGGTCTTCCTCTACCTCTGGTGGCAGGGTCTCCCCATAAACCCTCTATACGAGAAGGGACTTGAGCGGATTGGATGTTACCTCTGTCCGGCGGTGCTGGAGAGCGAGTACGAGATGCTGCGGGGGTTGCATCCGGAACTTACGGGGCCATGGGATGAGTTCCTGGCCCGCTGGGCGGAGAAGAACGGATTTCCAGAGGCCTACCACCGGTGGGGGCTGTGGCGGTGGCGGGCTCTGCCCCCAAAGATGCGCGAGGTCTGCAGGGTTCATGGCATCCCCCTCAACGACGATTTTACCCTGAAGGCGGCGGCGCCGGAGGATGGAGCAGAGATGACAGAAACGAAGAGTCCAACAACTCGTGAAATTGAGTTTAACCCGGATGAGATCCGCAGAGACTTCCCGATCCTGGATGACGACATCATCTACCTCGATAACGCGGCGACTACGTTCTCACCGGAGACGGTGGTAGAGGCACTCGTCGAGTTTGAGCACCATTACAGGGCAAACGTCGGCCGGGGCGTCCACAGGCTGACACAGATAGCGACACAGCGCTACTGGCATGCCCACGAGAAGGTGGCCCGGTTTATCGGCGGCGGGGAGGGGATAACAGTATTTACGAAGAACACAACGGAAGCAATCAACATGGTCGCGCAGGGTCTCTCCTGGAGGCCTGGCGACCGTGTGGTAACCACCATCCTTGAGCACCACTCAAACCTTCTACCCTGGAGGGCGCTTGCGAAGCATGGGGTTGAGATCGATCTGATCGGGATCGATGCAGACTACGCGCTCGACCTTAACGCGCTGGAGGAGGTCCTCTCCGGCGGCAGTGTCAGGCTCGTTGCCGTGACACACGCCTCAAACGTCCTCGGNNGTGACTACGCCTGTACCGGAGATCGCGCGGCTCTGCCGGGAGCACGGGGCGCTGCTCCTGGTGGATGCGGCGCAGTCGCTCCCACATATGCCGGTCGACGTCTCAAGCCTCGATTGTGATTTCCTATGTTTCTCGGGGCACAAGATCTTCGGGCCGACGGGGACCGGTGTCCTCTGGATGAGGGAGGCTCTCATCGAGCCGCCGGTTCTCGGCGGCGGGATGGTCGCGAGCGTGACATCGGATGGCTACGTCCCGGCGGAGGGTTACCTCCGCTACGAAGCGGGAACGCCAAACATCGGCGGTGGTATTGCGCTCGGCGCCGCCGTGGACTACCTCTCGGCGATCGGGATGGATCGAATCCACCGCCACGAGGAGCGCCTGACGGCGCGGCTGATCGAGGGTCTCTCTGCAACTGAGGGCGTCAGGGTATATGCCGGAAAGAGGCCAGATGCCCGGATAGGGGTGGTCTCGTTCATCATCGATGGTGTTCACCCGCAGGAGGCCGCGCAGATGCTCGATGAGGAGGCGGATATCATGGTGCGTTCGGGGCACCACTGCTGCCAGCCGCTGATGGATTACCTGGGTCTCCCGGAGGGGACGGTCAGGGCAAGCCTGGCGGCATTCACGACGGAGCAGGAGATCGATCTCCTGATCGCGGCCGTCGATGAGATCAGCCGGGGACGGTAGAGCCGGATGTTGCGCCCCCCTGCTGGAGGCAGGCGGCGGGCAGTGGTAACGGTCAATGAAGAGATCCTCTCCAGCGCGGCATGTGGATCCATGAGAGGGGAAACTCCCTGACCCTTTCCGGGAGAGATGTTGCCGGGAGGTCACCCGCCCTCAATCCCTGAGATCCTCTCAGGGTGTGTAAAGACCGCCATATCCGGCGTCCCCGCAGACCCGACCAGGCAGAGACCGGCCTCTTTTGCAACATCCACCGCAAGCGCGGTTGGAAGATCGGTGGAGACCAGCACCGGGATGTTTGCTACCAGGCATTTCCGGACCATCTCGGAGGTGACCTGGCCGGTGCTGAGGACTGTCAGCCGGGAGAATTCCAGGTTACTCTTCAGCCCGTGACCGATCACACGGTCGAGGGCGTTATGCCGGTCGAGGTCGTTTGAGCAGACGATGATTCGGCCGCCGTCCGCGAGCGCCACCGTCTCAAGTCTTCCGGAACGAGGGAGAGCGGCGATGGCAGCCTCGATCTCCGGGACGGTGGCTGCAAGATCTGATCTGATTGCGGGCAGTTTCTGCGCGTCGATGTAGGAGACCGAACCCCCGCACCCTGATAGAATGGTCTTTTTAACGCTGCCACGCCGGAAGGGGTTCTTCGTGAGGACGCTGATCCGGTTATCCTCGACCCTGATCGACTCTATATCATCGACTGTCCTGGCGATCTCCTCGGTGTAGAGGTAGCCGGTGATGAACTCCTGAAACCCGCCAGGGCTCAGGATCACAGTCGTCAGGTGGCGGCCATTGACAAAGACCGCTACCGGCGTCTCCTCTATAACCTTCCGGACAGCCTCCTCGCCACCGATCGTTATACAGTTGATCTCCCTGAACATGATTTGCCCACCCTGTGTACGCCGTGCGCCTGATCGATCCTTTCGGAAGATCATGCGCCCGGAAAGACCAATATCATGCCGGTATACACAGCAGGGGAAAAACCTTTACAACACCACAACGGGCCGGAGGCAGAAACGATCTTTGGTTCTCGGGAAGCCTGGGTGGGATGGGGGCGACCGACCCTTAAGCCAGCCGCCCATTCGAAACCGCCGGACGACCCACCCGTAGTTACTTGAAGATATCGAAGATCTGGTCGCTTCCGGTTGAGGTGAGCCGTTCCCGCTCGGCATGCTCCTCAACAAGCGCAAGTACCGGGAGTTCCAGGTTCACGCCAGGGGTGTGACCAAACATCTTCTCCATCTCGACCTGCAGAGCGTGCATGTAGAGCGAGTTCGGGATCTCCATCGGGCAGTCTTCCTCGCACTGGCCGCAGTTGATGCATGAGTCCGCCACGTGGGCGTAGCGGATCAGGTGGAACATAAACGGCACGGGGAGGACTCCCGGCGGGACCAGGTAGGACTTCTTCGTGCTGCATTCGACGCAGTAGCAGATCGGACAGTGCTCGATGCAGGCGTAGCACTTGGTGCACCGTGACGACTCTTCCATGATCTTCTGGAGGCGCTCCTTGCCCTCGCCCAGCCCCTCGAAGTAACGCTTCCGCCACTTGTCGCCGAGTTTCAGCATCGAGTTCTCGACCTTGCCGCGGATCTCAACGCCCTTAGGGTTTGCAGGCTCGGTTGCAATGGCTCCGGCTTTCACGGCCCTGTTCAGGAGGTCGGCGCCCTTATCGGAGCAGACCTCAACGAAGGTCGCCTTCCCTGCCTTATCGCCTATGACACCCCAGTTGCCGCAGGCAAGGTCAGCCTGGCGCGGGACCTTCATCTTGCAGCGGCGGCAGTTGGGACGACGGCCGTATCCCTCGTCCTCGAGTTCGTCCATCGAGATGCCCTTGTGCTGGCCATCTTTCGTCTGGATGATGAACTGACCCTTGTCGATCTCTTCCTTGACAACATCATTCGGGTCGACCCCGAACTTCTCGCGGATCATCTTACGGGCGGTCACCGGGCTGACAGAACCGCCGCAGTTGACACCGATCATCAGGACGTTGTCCAGGTTGACCTGGTTGCGCTTCGCCAGTTCGTAGAGTCCCATCGCGTCGCAGCCCTTCACAGTGATCCCGATGCGCATATTCTCGGCGCCGTCAAGGTACCTCTTGAGAAGTTTCGAGAGCAGTAGCGTCCCGCAGTGGAGCGAGCCTGCCGTCTCAGCCATATCTGCAGGGTCTGTGATCAGGGTCGGGACGGCGTCGTAGATGTCCACACCTTTCTTCACCGCCAGCACGGCATCGACGATATCGTTCTCCAGGGCATACTTGAGCAGACCGGTCACCGCACCGCCGCACTCAGCGACGCCGGCAATATCGGGGCTCGTCGTCCAGGCGTATAGCATATCTCCCTTGGCTGCCATCTCACTGCACCTCCGTTATCTTCTCGACGGCAACCGCACTGTGCTTTAACTCCGGCATCTTCGACATCGGATCGAGCGCGGTGTTCGTCAGCTGGTTCACAGACCCCTTCCCGCTGAAGTGCATCGTCATCATCAGCACCCCGGGTCCGACCTCGTCGGTCACCCTGGCAATGGCCTCCGCCTCTCCGCGCCTGCTGCGGAGCCGGATCTTTTCTCCGTTCTTGATGTTAAGCCGCGCTGCATCCTCCGTGTTGATCTGCACATAGGCTTCGGGCACCTCGTGGTGGAGGATCTTCGCCCGTCCGGTCTGCGTCCGGGTGTGATAGTGGAAGAGCAGCCGCCCCGTCATCAGGGTGAACGGATACTCAGCATCAGCAACCTCCGCAGGCGGCCGATAATCGATACCGAAGAAGTGTCCAAGGCCGTCTGCCGACGAGAACTTCTCGCGGTGCAGGATCGGTGTTCCCGGGTGCTCCACGGTCGGGCAGGGCCAGTGCAGTGACTCGGGCTTTTCTATCCTCTCGTAGGAGATGCCGGCCATCGAGGGGGTGACCCGGCGCACGTCATTCCAGATATCCTCCGGCGAGTTGAAATCGAATCCCTTGAGCCCGAGCCTGTGGGCGAGGTCGACAAAGATCTCCCAGTCGGGCCTTGCCTCGCCCGGGGGTTCCACGGCCTTGCGGACACGGTTGACACGCCGCTCACCGCTGGTAAACGTCCCGTCCTTCTCGGCGAAGGAGACTCCGGGCAGAATCACGTCGGCATACTTCGCCGTTTCGGTCATGAAGATGTCCTGCACAACAAGGAAATCGAGTTTCTCAAGCGAGCGCATCACATGGTTCGAGTCCGGGTAGGAGACGACGGGGT
>DAFR01000054.1 GCA_002497965.1 Methanomicrobiaceae archaeon UBA436
AAACCCAGACGAAATTCTGAGTGCAAACCAAACCTTATATCTTATCCTGACATACAGGATAAGGTATAATCCTACACGGTCGCCAAGGTGGCTGAGCGGCCACGCGGTTGACTGCAGATCAACTACACCCCGGTTCAAGTCCGGGCCTTGGCTTCCATTCGGGCGCGTAGCGGCCGATGGGGGAGAAAATCCCGCAGGGGTTTTCGACTCTATCGACGTTATCATGTCCGGATGACACTGGTAATAGCGGCCATAGCAGAGGGGAAACACCTGGTCCCATTCCGAACCCAGCAGTTAAGCCCTCTCACGTGATGTGTTGTACTGAGGTGCGAGAGCCCTCGGGAAGCACAACTCGCTGCTATTACCTTCATTACATTGAACGATTGCTTTTCTTGCGAATTATTCTGTGCGAACGTTAGTTCTTCTTGATTGCCCCTTTTGCGTAACGCATGTTTCTATACCAATAGCATCCGTCGTCGGATTCTGCCGTCATTTAAGAGTGTTTCTCGGCGTGAGCGTAGCCGAGCATGATCTGGTTGTCGCTCTCAAAACAGCGAAACCGAATTGAGGAAGAGGGGGGGCGGCCTCCCCATCCCCATGAAACTCTCTTACAGCACCTTCCGGGACATCCGGCACGATGCCCGGTGCGACTCCTCTCCGTCCTCGGAGCCGCGGGTGTTCCGGGGTTTTACATCGATGGAAGAGAGGGTTTCAAACCATGATTGGATCTCAATGATGTCCCGCCGCTGCGGTGGCACCATCCTATCTGTGAGTGTTGAAACTTATTTAACTTTTACCTTTTGTAGAGCAAGTTACATTTACCTATCCGGGGAGAGGGGTACCCCCTCCGACAGAGGCGTTCCGCCCGGCCTGGAAAAAAGCAAGGGTGATCGCGGGTGACCGGGCAACGGGGTCGAACCTGGAACGCGCATTACGATACCGGCGGTGCCTCCGGAGGTTGTGTCTCCAGGACGTTTGCGCAGTGGGACTGTCGCTCCTCCTGTATGAGGTGCAGTATCTGCGACAGCACCTCCTCATCGCCTGGCAGCCCGGAGTCGAGAACCTTTCGCATGCGGATCGGGACGGAGTCCATCCGGTAGCCCGTCCCCTCGCAGTCGATCCCCACACATGCAACCGGGATATGAACATCTGCAAATGCAGTGCTGAGCGAGACGAACGGATCGATGACGATGGTAGGGATCGTCGCGAGATGCTCGTTGCACTTCCTCGGCAGATGGGCCCCGGGATCGGCGCCGATAATGAGGCATGCATCGACCTCTCCCCGGCGGAGCAGGTCGACTGCCGTGGTCTCGCCGGGGTTGTAATACGGTATGCCGCGTGAGAAATCGACACCGTACGGGTAACCGGTAAGGAAGGAGAACGTCTGGTTGGCGCCGTTGACGTTCCAGTGCCCGCGCATAGGAGTCAGGGTGAATTTTGTATGCCGGTTGAGTTCATCGACGAGCTGGATGGCGTTCCTGACGTTTTTGTACCTGCCGGGGGATTGCGTCAGGCCTATCCCGGTAAACAGCGCCCCGAACCTGGCGTTCCTGCAGAGGTCGGCCAGCCAGATCAACGTCTCCCGCGGGATGCCTCCGACGCTGGGGGGAATGATGTCCGCGTGGCCCCTGAGAATTGCTCGCAGGGCTGAAAACGCAGCATAGTCTCCACCGGGCTTGATCTGTATGAACGTGTCGGCGATCTTTGCGGTATCGGTCTTCCGGATATCCACGACGACGAGAGTCCGGTCCTGGCACCCGTTATCCCGGTACTTCCCGTTGACGAATGTCGTATACCGGGAGAGATGGCGCGGGTGCGACTCAATTGGGTTGGAGCCCCAGTAGATCACGACATCGGCCCGGTTCTTCACCACCCCAAGCGTGCACCCCGGGTGTCCGGCCTCCTGGATGCCCATGATTGAGGGGCCATGACAGATCGACGAACAGTTATCGATTGCGCCCCCGATCGCTTCGGCGATATGGATGCCGATACACTGTGCTTCCGCGGAAGTGCCGCTCCACCCAAAGAGGAGCGGCCGTTCAGCGTTGGCGAATAGTTTCGCGGTGTACCGGACTGCTTCCTCAAATCCGATCGGTCTCCAGGACTCTTTGTCCCTTGCGATTGGCGATGTGAGGCGGCTCCCTGACAGGAATTTCCCTGAGCCCAGCGAGCATGCATTATCAACCGACCTGACGACCCCACCCTCGACCCTCACGACGAGGTCGTCACAGAGGCACCCGCAGAGAGGGCAGGCCACGTCGCGGATGGTTGCGGCGCTGCCGCCGTTCCTCTCGGTGCAGGGTCCCGGCACCGGAGGGCATACGGTGCCGCCCTCCTCGATGAGGATCTCCCATCCCGATCTAGGGGGCAATTCTGTCCGTGCCAGCGACCCTTCCAGCCATTTGTAGTCCGGCGCGCCGGTTCCCCGTGTATTCGCGTGCAGGATTGCATTTGCATGTGGCCCGCAGGGGATGAATACAGTTCCGGGAACGAGATCTTCGGATGGCGTGACGGTGAAGACCTCTTCTCCCGTCTCGGTCGAGAGGAGCAGGGAGTCTCCTGCCGCGGCACCGAGTTCGAGGAGATTGAACGGGTTGACGAAACAGCGCCCTGTCTCGTGGGAATATCCGGGCGTATCTTTGTAGTAGAGCTTGTTGCCCTGTGCGATCGTCCGTCCACTCGTGATGAGAACTCTCATTGAAGGCCACTCTGTCACCGGTGTTAATATCCTTTACGGATATTTGCTTTACAAAACCTGGTTGTAAAATAATTATAATTTACCTGGGGGCGGCTGCCTCCGGAGCGGGTCTGTTGCGGGAATGAGTGGGGCCGTGCCGGTTCGGTCTGGAGTTCGGGGAAGGTAAACCGGAACTAGAACGCGAACACGGCTTTGCCCGGCGGTTATGCTGTCGCGAATTGTGCCGCTCTTTGCTTCTCCTGCTCAAACATCTCCCCTAACCCGAAGAGTTCACCCTGGCTGAGGCGGTGCTTCGCCCAGGCAAAGACCTCCTCCTCCTCTGCTCTGAAGTGCGCCTCGATCCGCTCTCTCAAGCCGGCGAGGCCCGGCACCCAGGCATCATCCCTGAGGGGGATCCTCTCGAACCGGGCAAGCGTTTCGCGGATGTCGGTATGCTCGGCAAGCAACTGCTCTATCGCTCCCGGCTCCAGGCTCCGGAGCCGCGCATACAGTGTGGCCTCCTCCGCGTACATATGCCCGGGCAGTTCACGGAGGAGCGTAATGCACCGTACATCCCGGGTCTCGGGGTTGCTCTCGAGTTCGTTGAGGAGACCCCTGATAAGGTCGTGGTCCTCCTGAATTAATTCAAAGATCTGCGGCATGCATCTCCATCCGGATGCCAATAGGAGGTGAGGGATTTAACAATTTCGCCGGATTCCACCCGCCTGTGGGATCCCGGCTAAAAATGGGGGCATCGGTGGGACGCACCGGCCCGCATCACAGATCTGATCGCTCAGCGCGCCGCAACCGGCATCGCGCTCTTCTTTGCCTCCTCGTACCGGCTGGCGAGGTTCGAGAGCTCGTCGCTGCTCATCTTCTGCTGCATCTGCGGGAAGATCTTCTCCTCCTCCTCGCTGATGTGGTGCTTCACGTTCTCCTGGATCACCGTCAGTTTTGCCACCCAGACATCTTCCTTTGATGTGGACGCGCTGTCAAGCTGGCCAAGCAGCGTCTTGACCGCGTTGTGCTCCTCGATCGCCTCAAGTGCCATCTCCTGCATCCCCGACTCCATGAGCCTCGGGTAAAGCGCCTGCTCCTCCCCGACCATGTGCGGGATGAGGTTCTCCTTTAAGGAGTTGTACTTCTGCTCACGGTTGCTCGTGCCCTTGCTTGAGAGTTCCGAGAGTTGCGAGAGCACCATTTCATGCTCCTGCTTCAGGATATCAATAACATTCTGCGCCATCTGATCACTCCCCCCTGACAGGGAGGCCTGCATGGGCAGTCACGATATATATGAATTATACCCGGATCCGGGATCCCGGCACCCGCCCGGGAGACCGCAGGAATCACCTGAGCGGT
>DAFR01000117.1:0-4121 GCA_002497965.1 Methanomicrobiaceae archaeon UBA436
TATCCTGCATGATCCGGAGAGCCTTCTCGTAATCCGACCGCGAGACAAACGGGAGCATGTGATCAGGGAGCGAGTATGACCCCATACCGCCGGTGTTTGGCCCGACATCACCCTCGTATGCCCGCTTATGGTCCTGGACAAGCGGCATCGGCACCAGATGCTCGCCGTCGACGAACGCCTGGAGGGTGAACTCTTCCCCGATAAGCCGCTCCTCCAGGACGACGTTTCCTCCAAGGTGCCGTACGTAATCGATCGCCCCCCGCCGGTCGAGATGCTCGCCCATGATCCTGACACCCTTTCCCCCCGTAAGCCCGATGGGCTTGATGGCAAGGTCGCCGCCGTAAGACTCGATGAAACGGCGCGCCTCCTCGGGGTCGTGGCAGACCCGGTAGTACGGGCAGCCCTCGATCCCGTACCTCTCCATCAACCGGCGGCAGAACGCCTTGTCCGTCTCGATCCTTGCGGCAGCGCGGGTAGGACCCACACAGGGTATCCCGGCGGACTCGAGGTAATCGACGATCCCCGCTTCAAGGGGCGCTTCCGGGCCGATGATCGCGGCATCGACCCCGCAGGTGGTGGCAAACGGCAGTATCCTCTGAATATTCGTCTCTTTCTCAAGGAGCACCCGCTCTGCAAGCCTGGCAATCCCCGGGTTCTTCTGTGCCATGACCGAGAAGATGCCCACATCACTGTTGCAGGAAAGCGCCCTGGTGATCGCATGCTCCCTGCCACCACCGCCTACAACGAGCAGTTTCATATCCATCATATTTACCCGCACTTAAAAATGCTTTATCCATCCAGCAGGTCGCTGACCCGCACAAGAGCCTGGAGAGAGACCCCTTTCTCCGCGAGCGCCTCACGAGCGCCCGCCTCCCGGTCAACGACTGTCACCACGCGGTCGACGTGCGCGCCTGCGGCCCGGAGCGCCTCGATGCCGTAAATGGCGCTCCCACCAGAGGTTGTCACGTCCTCGACCAGCAGCACGTCCTTCCCGTTCACCTCGCCGATGATGCTGCCCGACTTTCCGTGATCCTTTGCCTCTTTCCGGACGATCGCGTAAGGCCGGCCGCTTGCAAGCGAGACCGCGACGGCGATCGGAACACCGCCGACCGCCACCCCGGCAACAACCTCGAACTCCCGGCCTTCGGCGATGGCCTTCCCTATCTCCGCAAGTATGGCGGGGTTCGTGGTTGCGGCCTTGATATCGATGTAGTAGGAACTCCGGGCACCCGAAGCCAGGAGAAAGTCTCCATACTCTATTGCCCCGCTCTCAAGCAGCAGTCTTGCGATCCGGTTCACCATGGTACCTCTTTAACTCCTATATAATACCCGATAATGTTCACCACACGGTGGAGGAGCGGTGTCAGTACGATTATCCAGACCAGGATCGGCAGGGTGATGTTCTCCACCAGCCACTCCGGGTATACCAGGAGGACGAGGAGCAGCGACCCGATAACAAGGTCGTACTGGTCGGCAATAATCCAGGGTTCACCCCGCTCTTTTCCAAGCCTGCGCTTGAAGAAACTCTTGACGAGATCCCCGAGGAGTGCGCCGGTCGCAAGCAGGATGACCGAGAGGATCGTATGTCGGGGGAGCATATCGAGGCCGAACGCGGAGGCTGCCAGGATCTGGATCAGACCCACCAGCACACCCGATAGGACGCCGCCGAAGAAGCCGCGGTAGGTCTTCCCGTCGCCAAAGACCCTTCTCCCGTCGGAAAACGTCCTGCCGAGGTCGATTGGCGTCCCGCCGCCGAAGACCGCGGCCGCTGAGTTGGGCAGGTATGCCGGCAGCATGATCCAGAGTGCTGCAACCGCAGAGAAGATCCAGTAGCCGATCTCAGGTGAGATGAATGTCAATGTGCTGTACAATCAGTAAATATAAAGATTAAAGTGTCGAAGTATGAGATACGAATAAAAATTGGGCACGGTGAGAGAATGTTTGTGAAGAAGACAAAGAGCCTCTGCCCGACATGCGGTCGTGTGCTCGACGCCGATGTCGTCGAAGAGGAGGGGCAGATCTGGCTGGTCCGCACCTGCCCTGAACACGGTTTATACCGGGGTCTCTACTGGTCGGACGCGGATATGTACCGGCGGTTCGATGCTTACGAACGTATCGGGAACGGTGTCTCAAACCCGCAGAAGACTCCATCCACGGCAGGGTGCCCGAACGACTGCGGGATCTGTGCAAACCACCGGTCAACAACCCTGCTTGCAAACATCGATCTGACGAACCGGTGCAACCTGAACTGCGATTTCTGCTTTGCAAACGCCAGAGCGTGTGGATTCGTCTACGAACCGACCTTTGAACAGGTCGTAGGGATGCTGCGGCTGTTGCGCGAGGAAAAACCCGTTCCGGCTCCTGCCGTCCAGTTTTCCGGCGGGGAACCGACGCTGCGGGACGACCTGCCAGAGATCATACGCGTGGCAAAAGAGTTCGGGATCTCCCAGGTGCAGGTCGCTACAAACGGGATTCGACTGGCACGGGACGTTGATTACGTCCAGGAGCTGAAGAATGCCGGACTCTCAACGGTCTACCTCCACTTCGACGGCGTAACCCGCGAGACGAACTCCAAACTTGGAAGCGATCTGCGTGCGATCGAGAACTGCGAGAAGATCGGGATGGGCGTTGTGCTGGTGCCGACTGTCATAAAAGGCAGGAACGATCACGAGGTTGGCGCCATAATCAAATACGCCGCAAAACATTTCGAGACCATCCGCGGCGTCAACTTCCAGCCTGTGGCGTTCACCGGCGCCGCAAGCGCGGATGATGTCAGGAAGGAGCGGATCACCATCCCGGAACTTGCGGAGCGGATCGAGGAGCAGACAGACGGTATCATCAAGAAGGACTACCTCTACCCCGTGCCCTGCGTCGTTCCAATCTCCGATCTCGTCGAGGCGTACACCGGCAAACCCCAGATCAGGTTCACCACCCACCAGCACTGCGGCGCGGCGACATACGTCTTTGTCACCGATGAGGGTATGATCCCGATCAACAGGATGGTGGATGTCGACGCTTTCTTTGAGTCGGTCGAGAAGATGGCGACAAGGCTTGCGAAGGGCGGGTCGCTCAACAAGTACGTGACCCTTGTCGAGGGGGTCAAAGACATCTACACATCCACCAGGAAGGCGGATTACAAGAACACCGGGGAGTTGATGAAACTTATAACGAAGGCGCTTGTGCTGCAGAACTTCGAGGCGCTGCGCGACTTCCACTGGAACGCCCTCTTCATCGGCATGATGCACTTCATGGACAGATACAACTACGACCTCTCCAGGGTGGAGCGGTGCTGCATCCACTACGCTACCCCTGACGGCCGCCTGATCCCATTCTGCACATACAACAGCGGCCCGGTCCACCGCGAGCAGGTCTGGAAGAAGTTTGCGCAGCAGCCCCGTGAAGATGAGTGAGGGAAGCCCACCCCCGCAGGAAGAACTCAAGGATCAGGGGAACGGCAGTTCGCAGCCTTCCCCATCCTCCAGGACAAGCGATGCGATGGCGAGATCCTGTATGGCAAGCCCGGTTGAGTCAAAGACGGTGATCGCGTCCGGGGACGACCTCCCCTTCTTTCCGATGACCACCTCGCCCAGGGTTCCCGCGATCATGGCCGGGTCGTAGAGCCCGGTTCTGACCGGGACGTTGACCTCCCCGGAGTGGATCGCCTGTTCGCGGTCGTCGACAAAGACCTCGGCCCGGAGGAGGATCGCGGGGTCAAGTTCCTGTTTCCCCGGGGCATCTGCACCGATAGCGTTGATGTGCGTCCCTTCGTGGACCCACCCGGCCATAACCAGAGGTTCTCTGGAGGGCGTTGTCGTGGCGAGGACGTCAGAGTCGCAGGCACGTTCGATTGAGACCTGGCGGGCGTTGTAATCGGCATACCGCGCCGCAAGCGCCGCTGCAGTCTTCTCGTTCCGGCTCCAGACCCTCACCTCCTCGAGCGTGAAGGCGGCGGCCATCGCCTCAACCTGCGCCGCCGCCTGCCGTCCGGCACCTATGAGCCCCAGGCTGATGGAGGACCGCCGGGGGGAGAGGTGTCTTGCAGCCACAGCACCTGCCGCCCCGGTTCGAAGCGCGGTCAGGTCGGTGGCGTTTATGAGAGCCGTCGGGAGCCCGGTATCCAC
>DAFR01000117.1:4258-4735 GCA_002497965.1 Methanomicrobiaceae archaeon UBA436
GGGCATCTGGACGTTGCCCCTGCCGTGCTCGGCAAAGGCCGACTCGATCACACGGTTCACCCTGGCATACGACGGGTAGCCGGAATGAACGGGGTAATACTTCACGGGGTGACCCCCCAATGCTGCCGACCGGATAAAATAGAGGCGGGGGATACGCCCCCGGTTCCGATCTGGAGATCCATAAACCTGCTCCGTCAGGATGGTTTATCAAAGATCCGGTTTTTACCCGCGGTTCTCCTGCATCCCACGTATCGAGAGCCGGATCAGACCGAGGTTTGCATCCGGTTCTGCAAGTATGCAGAGGTAGAGGTCGTTGTAGGGCGCGATGATGAACTTCCCCCGGGGTGTCTCGAGGATTACCTGGGAGAGACCGCCCATCTCCATCTCGGTGGTGATCTGGCTTCCGGCACGGAGAAGGTCCTCGGCGACCGCGGCCACCTTCTCAAAGTCCGCAGAGCCGACCGACTGGAGGGCAAA
>DAFR01000134.1 GCA_002497965.1 Methanomicrobiaceae archaeon UBA436
TCACACCGTAGATGGTCTCGGGGCGGAGGGTTGCGCACGGGATTTTAATGTCGCCCAGCAGGAAGACAACGAGAGTAAACCTGACGATCTCGGCCTTATCGCCCTCGAGCAGGTCGTGGTCTCCGACGGGGTTCTCGCACTGGGGGCAGTACTTGACCGGGTGGGCACCCTTTACAACGTGCCCCTTCTCGTGCAGGTGCTGATACTGCCACTCTATAAACTTGCTGTACTGCGGGTCGACGGTGATGAACCGGCGCCGCCAGTCGATCGAGAGGCCGCACTTCTGCATCATCCGCCGATACTCATCCGAGAAGTAGCGGACAATCTCCATAGGGTCGATGAACCGGTCGAGAATATCCTGGGGCACCCGGTAAATGTCACGGTAAAGCCCTATCGTCTGTTCATCGCCTTTTGCAATCCTCTTTGAGATCCCTATCACCGGCGTACCGGTGACGTGGAACGCCATCGGGAAGAGGACCTGTTTTCCCTTCATCCGCTGGTAGCGGGCGATGACGTCCGGAACGATGTAGGTTCGCCCGTGGCCGACGTGCATCGCCCCGCTGGGGTATGGGTAGGCCACCGTCAGGTAATACTTATCCTTATCCGCCGGATCAGCCTCGAACGCATGCTCCCGCTCCCACCGCTCGACACACTCTCTTTCGTTGTTCTGCATATCAAGTCCGCTCACACTATTCCTCCAGATATCTCTTCTTCACAGTCCTCTCATCTCATACCGGCCGCAGCCGGATCGCCTCAGCCTCGTTGTAACGCTTCATCAGTTCCTGCGCAATCGTGCTGTTCCTGGCCAGGATGACTTCTCCTTCCTCGTTAACCGTCGCCGTGAATAGATACTCCTTTCCTGCAAAAACATCCACGATCCTGCCCCTGTGCTCCGGGGAGACTATGGTAAGTTGCTTCTTGTCCAGGCGGATCGTGAGACCGCCGGAAAGGTGCATCTCTCCCTCCGCTGGTTTTTCCGCCTCGAGTTCACTCCTCGGCCGGATGTCAATACCTATCCCGAGTTTGTTCACGATCGCTGATACGTTCTTACCCCCCTTCCCGATCGCTGCCGGGACGTCCCTGTCCTCGATGTAGACTACAGCTTTGTTGTCGTTGATGATCCTCACATCCACCGGACCGTTTGTGTAGCGCCCGATCTCGCGCTGGACATCTTTCTCTGCAATCTTCCTGGCGGCACTCTCCCTGGATTCTGCTGCTGGTGTCACGATGACTGGCGGTTCCGCAACAGCAACGGGCTCCACGATCTCCTTCTTTGCGAGCGGCATCACCAGGGTTTCGCCCTCGTAGCGGAATATCTCGATCTCAGGCTCTCCGCGGGTGTGGTTGCGAACGACGATCACCGGGCGGGCGTGCGCGTCAGCGGGCATGCCCTCAGGGGCCTTGATAATTAATTCAAGGTCATAGATCTTCTTGATTTCGCCCTGAACAACGAAGATGATGGTGTTGATGATCTGAGGGAGGATGCTGTAATCCACCCGGTCGCAGAACCGCCGGAGGCAGTCGTGCACCTCCATCGCATGCACCACGCCGACCATGCCCATCCCGGCAAGCCGCATGTCAGCGTAGACGGCAAAATCCTCACTTTTCCGGATCTCGTCAAATATGACATAATCAGGCCGGACAAGCAGGAGGGCCTCTGCAGTGTTCACCATGCTGCCTTCAAGCGCCGTGTACTGGGTGATGTTGTCGGGCACCTGAAGGTCGCGTGGTGCTTCCATCGTCTTGACAATGAAGTTATGGTCGGCCAGAAATGTGGCGAGGCTCTGAGCAAGGGTTGTCTTTCCAGCGCCCGGGGGTCCTGCGATCAGGACGCCGCGGCGGTCACCAAGGATCCGTTGCTTGATCTCCGGTGCCATAGCGTAATCGTCGAGCGAGAGGTCGACAAGCGGCCTGACCACCGTGATCTCCATGCCGTCTGAGAAAGGTCTCCTCGCGATCGAGATCCGGAGCGACCCGATCTGGACGACGGTGATCCCCCTTTTTTCAAGCTCGATGAAACCGTCCGGATCACGTTTTGCTCGCTCCAGCAGTTCCTGCGCCATCACTTTCAGTTCGTGTTCGGTCATAGGGGTGTCCCGGAGTGTGACAAGCCTGGTTGCCTGGAGTTTACCTATCTTTGCCACCGGCAGAGCCCGCTCTTTGAGGGTGATAGCGATCGTCTCTTCATCGAAGAACTGGTCGATCGAGAGCGGCGAGAAATCGCCGATCTGCGGTCGGAGATAGAGAACATCGAGCCCTTTCGCCTTTGCAACCTCCGCCTGCACCAGATCGCTCGTGATAAACCGGGCTTTATGGTCGATCGCCACGTTCCGGATGAGTGCATCGATCTCGCCGCCGCTTGAGAGTTTCACCTGATCGAGGCTGGGGCGCTCTCCAGCAAACTGGAGCTCGATGAGACCCTCTTCTGACATCCTGAATAGTTCCTGAAGTTCGGTCAGACCGGAAAAACCTATCTCCCGCCCCTGATTTGCCTGGGCCTCCAGTTCAGCGACGACGGCTTCCGGTATGATTATTGTTGCTCCTTTATATTCCCCGGTTTTTATCAGCGAGGTTATACGTCCATCTATTACGACGCTCGTATCGGGTACAATTTTCATAAAAAATCACCATAGTTATAAAGTCATTCATCCTTATTAGCGTATACCTTCTCCGGATCGAAGACCAGTCCGGCGATCTCCTCCCCCTCGATCGTCCGGAAGAAGCAGGATGCGTGGCCGGTATGACACGCTGCACCGGTCTGTTCCACCTCATAGAGGAGGGTGTCCGCATCACAGTCGACGAGTATCCGGCAGACCCGCTGTACGTGGCCGCTCTCCTCCCCTTTCTTCCAGATCTTCTGTCTGCTTCTGCTGTAGTAGTGCGCGTATCCGGTTGTTCTGGTAAGTTCCAGCGCCTCAGCGTTTGCGTAGGCGAGCATCAGAACATCACGTGTCCGCCTATCCTGTGCTATGACAGGGATCAAACCGTTTTTGAAATCTATATCCATACCTATCACATTCCCGCGATCGCTTTCATGATCACAAAGAAAATGTCTCCCACGAACAATGCTGTCAGGAATCCCGCTGTAATCGGGATGATGAACGGAATACCGTAAGATATCCAGACCCTGCCCGCCTTCCTGTAGAGGGTGAGTTCCTTCTGGTATTCATCGGGGTGCTGTCTGAGATCTTTTGTGTAGATCCTGCGCTCTCCCCGTATGATGCGGCGAAGCGACTCAGTAAAACCGATGAACCGTCGAACCAGTCTACCGTCCTCCCCTTCTTCTAGATCTTCCATAACAAAACCAAACTCGTTCTGGATCTTCTCTCCACTAACAGGAAAACCAAGGAATAAGCACGAGAGTGGAGCCCGGTTCCCCTCAATAAGGTTCTTCAGAAGTATGGCAAGGGGTGCCACGATGTTGATGAGCACAGCATTTATCAGCACGGTGAAGGGGAAGAACCCCAGGGGCGAGGTGCCAAAGATGGTTTCAAACGGGTGGAACGGGATGCATGCCGTGATGACGATGAGGGCATACGCGTCTGCCCCCCCAAAGAGGTTCATCGCCTGGAAAAGGTAAAAAAAGCCGCAGAATACTGCGACCAGGGTAAGATACGCTGCCGCCGTCCGCCAGTCCGCGATAAAGGTCAGCACATATACCCAGACAGCTACCGGGACCGCGATCACGAGGGCGGGGCGCCATGTTTTATGCGGCACCCGCCGCTCTCTCAGGTCCAGGATCGAGGCGTATATGAGCGTGATCCCGATTGCACCTGCTGAAATCATAAGCGGAAAGGCTACCATGGGCTGAAGAATTATGGGCAGGTAGTTTGTTTACGTGTTATCTCTTATTTCTGGCGGTCTTGCCCTGCAGAATGTTTCAATGTGCTTTCACGGTGG
>DAFR01000064.1:0-2853 GCA_002497965.1 Methanomicrobiaceae archaeon UBA436
CGCCCGCCACCCGAAGATGCGTGCGGTCGTCGAGTACCTGGAGGAGAGGCAGCTCATCCGCTCCGGCCCCTTCGACGCGGCCCCGTGCACGAAGGCGACACTCGAACACCTGGATCCTGAGCGTATGGCGTGGTTCCTCCGCACGGCCAGGGCGACCCGCCGGTTCCCCATCGCCCCAGATGCATCTTCCCATGACCTGCTCTGGAGCACCTGAACCTACTCGACGACGGCGTTTTCCCCCGTCGTCAGGAGGACGTCACTCCCGTCGACACCGACGATCATTCCTTCGTATGAGTCGATGCCGTCGTCGATCCGCTCGAAGTTCATCCTCTGCAGTTCGGCCCGGTGCTCCTTGCCGTGGATCCGGAGCGGAAGTACACCCTCCCGCACCTGCTTGTTCAGGGCGGCGTGGTCGAATGTCACGAGGTCGTACCGTGTGGCCCCTTTCGGGACATTCAGTTCTTCCGGCTCCGGGATCCCGGCGGCCTCGAGGTCTGATACCGATGCGGCACCCGCGATGAGCATAATCATGGTGTCACCGATGATCAGGGTCGGCTCGCTATCGGCGGTGGGAGGGGGTGCTGATCCTCGGGCGTCCGCACCCCGCACGATCGCCGCTACAACGATCAGGCACACCAGGAGGGCGATGCCGCGGACAGCCGCTACCTCGAGGTCCTCTCCGTCATCGAGGCGGCGAACGCCAGGGTGCGGGACCTCCGCAGCCTTGCCGTGCAGCAATCCATCGAGAAGAGCGAGCGGGCGTTAATCAGGGTGGAGGACCCGTTTCCGTTGCGCGATCCGGTAGCCGGAGATGACCTGGAGAGAGTCCCCGACCTCACGGTCAAGCTCCGGGTCCCCGGAATCGACGTATAGAAGAGGCGTTGCGGCAAGCTTTCCCGGTGTGGCGACCACGATCAGATTCCGTAGTCCGGTCTTCCGGAGGACGGCCGGGCTGATCTGCTGATTTCCCCGGCCAAGGACGAACCCCTGGGCACCGATGGGGCTGAGGATGACCTTCGCCCGCGGGTGTTTGTTCAGAAGGGCAAGAAGAGTCCGCTCATCGGCGTTCCGGACGAGGATCTCGCCGTTTCGGACGACGTCCACCCCGAGCAGCGTCGGGACAAGACCGAGCCGCTCCATGATACGCGCCGTCGTGCTCCCGGCGCCGATGATGTAGAGCGTCTCAGGGAGCATCACTTCGCTTATAAACGCCGCAATATCGTCCTTTGCCCGCTCCTCGTCCTGCTGCTCAAAGACCTGTTTCCCGCCCTGGATCCGCTCCGGGATGAAGGGGACGCGGGCGTAGCCGTAGATATGGGTGGTGAGACGGCCTGAGCGGTAGGCCTCTTCATCGACGTCCATCACCTCGGATTCGCGGCAGGGGATCTCGCCCGCCCGGCGGAGGAGGTCGGCCGCGGCCGCCGGGTTGACCGCAAAGACCGCCGAGTACATCTTCACACCGGCCGGGATCCCCAGGATCGGAACCTCCCGGCCCACGGCATCCAGGACGTCCCGGGCCGTCCCGTCCCCGCCGCAGAAGAGGATCAGGTCAACCCCCGCCTCAAGAAACGCCCGGCAGGCTGTCCTTGTATCGGCGGCAGTGGTCGGGGTGGCGGGGTGGTGGAGGACGGTGCAGCGCTCGATCCCCGCCGACGCCAGGACATCCCGGCCCATCGGCGCCGCAGACGTGTACCACCGGATCTCCTCGCCGCGGAGTGGGGAGAGGGCCTGGAGCGCCCGGTCAGCAGCACGCGGAACCGCACCCCGCCGGATCGCCTCATCGACCTTGCCGTCCGTCCCCGCAAGGCCAACCGCCCCGCCCATCCCTGCAACCGGGTTTACCAGGAACCCTATACTCCGCATCATCCATGTAGTCTTTCGCGTCAGGGCATATCAGGTTCGGGATGAGGATGAAAACGCATCCCGCAGGGAGACTATAGCCGCCCGGATCGCCTCGCACAACCGGGGCCCATCGTCCATATGCTCCTCTATCAGCCTGACGAGCGCACTCCCCACGATGACACCGTCCGCCCCCGCATCCAGAACCGTCCTGACATGCTCCGGGCGCGAGACCCCAAACCCGACGGCGAGCGGGAGATCGGTCTTCTCCCGCACCGCGCCGACCAGCCTGGCGAGACCGGGCGGGAGGTGGTCGCGCTCGCCGGTCACCCCCTCAAGCGAGATGAGGTAGACAAACCCCGATACCTCCCGGAGGATTGCATGCTGCCGCTCCGGCGAGGTCGTCGGGGCGATGAGGGCGATCCGGTCGATGCCGTATCTGGCGGCGTGAGGCGCGACCTCCTCTGACTCCTCGACGGGAAGGTCGACTATGAGGAGACCGTCCGCGCCGGCGGTCGCGGCCTCGGAAAAGAACCGGTCGACTCCACGCCGGTAGACGATGTTGTAGTAGGTGAAGAGGACGAGGGGGAGATCGGGTGCATAATCGCGGAGCCTCCTGAGAAGGAGAAAGACGTCTACAGGTCTGGTCCCGGCCCGCAGAGCGCGGTGGTGCGCCCGCTCGATCACCGGGCCGTCGGCAACCGGGTCGGAGTAAGGTACAGCGATCTCAAGCATATCCGCTCCCGCGTCGATCATGGCCGTTGCCGCGCTGAACGATCTCTCCATATCAGGGTCACCGGCAACGGTAAACCCGATGAAGACCGGGCCGCCCCTGGCAAAGACCCTCTCGATCCGGCTCATTCCAGACCTCCGTGATGCTTCGCGACCTCGACGACATCCTTGTCGCCCCTCCCCGAGAGGTTGATTACCAGGATCCCGTCACGGTCAAGTTCATCCGCCGCGCGGAGGGCAAAGGCGACGGCGTGGGCCGACTCGAGCGCCGGGATGATGCCC
>DAFR01000064.1:2865-3382 GCA_002497965.1 Methanomicrobiaceae archaeon UBA436
GGCCTGGAGCGCTTCGGTATCGGTGGCCATCTCATACCTGATCCGGCCGGAATCCTTCAGCATGGCGTGTTCCGGGCCGACGGCAGGATGGTCGAGCCCGGCGGCGATCGAGTGCGTCTCAAGGGTCTGGCCGTCGTCGTCCTGTAGCAGGTAGGAGAGAGAGCCCTGGAAGACCCCGACCGAACCCCGCGAGAGAGAAGCGCCGTGCCTGCAGGACTCCGGCCCCTCACCGCCGGCCTCCACGCCCACGAGAGCCACGTCGGCATCACCCACAAACGGGTAGAATATACCGATTGCGTTCGATCCCCCGCCGACACAGGCAACTATCATGTCCGGGAGGCTTCCCTCCCGCTCAAGGATCTGCCGCCGCGTCTCCTCNNCCGATGACCGACTGGAAGTCCCTGACGATCCGGGGGAATGGGTGCGGGCCGACACAGGAGCCGAGCAGATAGTGGGTGTCCCGGAGGTTTGCCACCCAGTCCCGCATCGCCGCGTTGATGGCGTCTTTGAGCGTCCG
>DAFR01000082.1:0-4976 GCA_002497965.1 Methanomicrobiaceae archaeon UBA436
TCTGCCTGAACTGAAGAAGAAGTATCCCGGGTATACGTGGGTCTATTCCACCTGAGTTTGTGAATTTCTAACTTAAACTCTTCTGCGCGTTTTCCATTTACAACCCCAATCACGCTGATTTTGAGGATTATCCTCAGTCCTCAATGGAAATGTTTATTATGTTGTAAGTTATAATTATAACTTACATGCATATCAAGAGAATTAAAAAGAAAGATGCGGTATATCTTGCCCAATATGAATCATATCGGGAGGATGGAAAAGTGAAGACGAGGTTCATCAAATATATCGGGAAAGAAGGTGATGAACGGGGTGTGCCACTTCCAAAGAAATCCGAGCATACTGAGAAGCCACTCTATCCCGACCATTCAAAACGGGCCGGAGATGTCAATCTTATGGGGGATATCGCTCAGAACACCCTCAATCTCCCTCGAATTATCGATCACGTCTGTTGTGGTGAGGGGGAGATCAACGGTCGCTCTCCCGGAAAGATCCTCACTGCATGGGCCATCAATAAAGCACTCAATCCTGAGAGTGGAACAAATCTGAGTGAATGGGTCCAAACAACAACCATCCCTGAGATTATGGGTCTCCCGGATGATTACTTCACCGAGAGTGCCTTCTATTCTTCTCTGGATCGAGTCTGCTTCAAAGATACGACTGCGGATGGATTGACAGATTTGAGTCACCTGATCTGTGATGATATCTACACGCGATGGCGAACTCAGCACCCATTACCGGAGATGTCCAGAGAGGTGGTGGCATATGATCTCACTCCCGTGCTGATCTTTGGATCTGGAGATGAACTCGGAGAGAAAGGGTACAATTCTAAGGGAGTCAACCAAAAACAGATTAATCTCTGTATCCTCGTCTCAAGATGGGATAAAATACCGGTTTCGTACTTTCTGCTCCCCGGCAATTTCAATTCCATGTCTTCTGTGAAAGACCTCCTGGTGCGGTTACTTGATCTCTCGTATGAGCCGGGAACACTGATCTGGGACCGGGGGAATACATCGGAAGAGTCTATTCGAGATATTGAGGCATTAGGATGGAAATTGATCTGTGGTGTGAATAAAGGATCAAATGAAGCCAAGTCTCTGCTCACAAATACTGCTGTTCCAACAAAAGTCACGAACCGTGTGAGAGCAACTGGTACAAGTACATTGTATGCTGCCAGGGCTGATGGCGTGCTCTTTGGTAAGGAGAATACCGGTGTTGTGTATATCAATCATGCAAAGAGGATGGATGCAATAGATGCCAGAAATGCGATGCTGGCAGAGCTTGACGATGAACTGAGTCTTTTTAATGAGGAGTTGGGGGGAGAGACTGAGGAGGAGGTCATGAAAAGCGTGGATGCCATTCTTGGGTCGTATAAAAAATATTTCGCGTTTACATTCGTTCAAAAGGAGAAACGTTCAACGATTTCATGGAATTTTAATGAAGCTGCAATTGATAGGGCTATTGAGATGGATGGAAAGTACCTCTTGTATTCGACCGATACGTCGTTGAAGGCAACCGATGTTGTGAATGACTATATGGAGAAGGATTTCATTGAAAAGGCGTTCAGAACATTGAAATCCAATCTTAAACTTGCTCCTGTCCGGCACTGGAAAAATCACAGGATTCGGGCGATCTTCTTCGTGAATATGATGGCGCTGTGGCTTCGGAAAGTGTATGATTACCAGTTGAATCAGGTGCCACTGAAGAAGAGAGAGTATGGATTCGATGAGCTGTTACGGCGATTAAAGCGGGTTGAATATGTCGAAGTCATGAGTTCAGCCAATGAGAAGGCATTCTGGTATCTTAACTTGACAGATACGATGAAGGATCAGTTGAAACTCATGGGGTTCAAGGATCTGTTCCAGGAGAAGAGATTGGGTCAGAGTGGGTTATAAATCAGGGAAGTTAGGTATCGACCGGCTCGGCGAGGAGCAGGCCCGGCAGTATGCCGGTGCGAACCAGGCCGGGATCGAGACGATCGCGTCTCTCGTCCGGGAGTACGACATCCCGTGCAGTTTCGAGCGCAAACCCGCTTACACCTATGCGGAGTCGGCAGAGTCCCGCGACTCTGTCGCGGCCGAGGCGGACGCAGCACGGAGCCTCGGGCNNGGCTCCCGGCGACATTTGTAGAGGACGTCCCGTTGCCGGGCAGGACCTACGGGGCGGTGGTCGTCGAGAACCAGGCACAGTTCCACCCGAGGAACTACCTCCTGCTGCTCGCCGGGCACCTCCCGGGAGAAGGGAGTTACGTCTTTGAGACGACGAGGGCGGTAGGCCTCGAGGAGCAGCCCGGCGGCGTCACGGTGAAGACCAACCGGGGCTCGCTCTCCTCCGACTACGCGGTTCTCGCCACGCACTACCCCATCTACGACCGTCCCGGCGCATACTTCGCCCGGATGCACCCATCACGGTCCTATGCGCTCGGCCTCCGGATCGATGAGCCGTTCCCGAACGGAATCCTCATCAATGCCAAAGGACCGGTCAACTCCTGGCGATCGCAGCCCGCCGGCGACCACGACCTCGTAATCGTCACCGGCGCGGCCCACGACACCGGGACGGTGACCGACACCCGGGAGCACTACCGCGACCTCGAGGCGTACGCCCGGTCGGTCTACCCGGTCAGGTCCGTCGACTACCGCTGGTCGGCGCAGGACTACATCACGGCCGACCGCGTCCCCTACATCGGCCGCATCGCCGAGGGGCACGAGAACATCTACATCGCGACGGGCTTTGGGAAGTGGGGGATGGCTGCCGGCACGGCGGCAGGGATGATCTTGACAGACCTGATCCGGGGCCGCGAGAACCCCTGGGCGGAGGTATTCGATCCTTCGCGGTTCAAAGAGCAGCCGGAGTTCCCCGAACGGGTGCGGCAGAAACTCGAGGCGGCCGGGGGGACGATCAGGGTCGACACGACCCGGTTCGACCGGGAAGTCGCGGCGATACCGCCCCGGGAGGGGAAGGTCGTCGAGGTCGACGGGCAGAAGGTTGCAGTCTACCGGGACGAACACGGCAGAGTCACCACGCTTGATGCGACCTGCATGCACATGGGCTGCACCGTCGCGTGGAACAACGCCGAGGAGACCTGGGACTGCCCCTGCCACGGCTCCCGCTACGATACCGACGGGAAGGTGATCGAGAGCCCCACGGTGAAGGACCTTGCAGGGAAGAAGGTCGTGCGGAAGTAGGCGCGGGGGAAGGCGGGCTCCATACCTATATATGGTGCCGGCATAATGGGACCGACCGCCGCCGCCCCTTCCCCGGCACCCGTTCGGGGACGAGGGGCAGGCAGGCAGAAGGAGGCTTGACGCATGGAGCATGGACCGGGTGCTTATGGCCTGCCGGGCAGGCACGAGTCGTTCTGGATGGAGACAACGGCGGAGACGTCGTATCCCCCCCTGCCGGGGAACCTGGAGACCGATGTGGTGGTCGTGGGCGGCGGCATCACCGGCATCACCACGGCATTTCTGCTCAAGCAGGCCGGGTACGCAGTCGCCTTGATCGAGGCGGGCAGGATCTGCCGGGGGGTGACCGGCCACACGACGGCGAAGGTGACCTCGCTCCACCGGCTCATCTACGCGGAGCTCATCGACCGGTTCGGGAGCAGGCAGGCGCAGCAGTATGCCGAAGCGAACCAGGCGGCGATCGAGACGGTCGCATCGGTTGTCCGGGAGTACGACATCCCGTGCAGTTTCGAGCGGAAACCCGCCTACACCTACGCGGAGTCGGAGGAGTCCCGCAACCTTGTCGCGGCAGAAGCGGACGCAGCACGGAGCCTCGGGCTCCCGGCGACATTTGTAGAGGAGGTGCCGCTGCCGGGCAGGACCTACGGGGCGGTGGTCGTCGAGAACCAGGCTCAGTTCCACCCGCTGAAGTACCTCCTGCACCTCGCCTCCCTGGTACCGGGCGACGGGAGCCAGATCTTCGAGAATACCCGGGCAATCGAGGTGCAGGACGGTGGAGGCCGCTGCACGGTCCGGGCCGGGGTCCTTGCAACCCACTATCCCTTCTACGACAGCCCCGGGTTCTACTACGCCCGTATGGAGCCGTCGCGCTCCTACGTCCTCGGCCTCCGGATCGACGAGCCGTTCCCGGACGGGACCTTCATCAACGCCGAAGGGCCCACCCACTCCTGGCGGTCACAGCCCACCGGCGACGGCGAACTGGTACTCGTCACCGGCATGGAGCACCGGGCCGGCGAGAGCGTGGATACGAGGGAGCACTACCGCGACCTCGAAGCGTATGTCCGGTCGATCTACCCGGTCAGGTCCGTCGACTACCGCTGGTCGGCGCAGGACTACATCACCAACGACGGCGTCCCCTACATCGGCCCGCTCGCGGAAGGCCACGAGAACATCTACATCGCGACGGGCTTTCGGAAGTGGGGGATGACCAACGGCACCGTGGCCGCGACGATCCTCACCGATATGATTCGGGGCCGCGCGAGTCCCTGGGCGGAGGTCTACGCCCCCGACCGGTTCAAGCCGGCGGCATCGGCCCGGCGGTTCCTGGTCCACAACATCGAGGTGGCCGAGAAGTACATCGGCGGAGTGATATCCCGGCCGGCCGGAGACCTCGCGGACGTTCCGCCCGGGGAGGGGAGGGTCCTGATGATCGAGGGCCAGAAAGCCGGCGTCTTCCGCGACCGGGAAGGCAGGGTCCACGCAGTCAACCCAACCTGCACCCACATGGGATGCGTCGCCGCCTGGAACAGCGCCGAAGAGACCTGGGACTGCCCCTGCCACGGCTCGCGCTTCGATGCCGATGGGAAGGTGATCCACGGGCCGGCGGTGAAGGATCTTAAGCCGAGAGGGGGTTGAGGGAACCAGAGGGGCTGTGCGAGAACGTCGACGGTCTTCAAGTTACAACGGCCCGGTAACAAAAAGGGTATGAGAATACGACCGGTCTCCGCTACGCATTCAGCAGAACGGCAGAACGAGGAAAAATTCCCATGCAGTGGACCGTGGTGGCTATCGCCACGC
>DAFR01000082.1:5059-7250 GCA_002497965.1 Methanomicrobiaceae archaeon UBA436
CCCCCCCCGTCAGCCCCTCCCCCTAATGGCGATATCCCCTCGAAATCCGTGTTAAGGAGGCGAGCGAGGTCTTCCCTTCAAACTTCTCATTTTCCCCAGTTGCATCTCACAGCCTTCGAGTATTCAAACTCCCGCCGAGTAAACAGGTATTCTCTGGACCTTCGCCACCTGATCTCCGGTGTCAGAAAAACTCCGGATGGATAATTATATATCCGGCCGCCCGCACATTCCCATTAACCATGTACCTCGTCATCCGCTGCCCGGGCTGCTGGACCTTCAACTACGTGGACCGCTACCAGCGTTGGAGGCTCTGTCCCATGTGCGGCGAGGCGATCAACGTCGAGCGTGCGCCGGTCTACCTGGAAGCCGATGACTTCCTGGATGCAGAACGAGTGGTGGCGCAGCTGGAGTCGTACCTGCACCAGACCGGGAAAACAGACCTCACAGAGCAGGACATCCAGCAGTTACGGGCCCAGTATGCCGAGTGGGTGAAAAACCGGGTCTGATCACCAGAGACGCCCGCAGCCCGGACAGAGCATGCTCACTCGCCTTCCGCAGTGCGGGCAGAACAATCCCGTACGTTCGTTGCTGGATAGCGGTCTCCCGCATCGCTTACAGTGAATCGGGGCATCGAACCCACACTCGTGCCTGACCATCAGTCCAGATATTCGTAGTCCTTCACAAAAAGATTTCCTTTTCCCCGGTTCGCGATATCCCCGGTAAAACGGATAAGCGTGCGACCCTCGTGCTGAACCGTCCCGATCTTTCTGAAGGTGGGGAGCATCCCCTGCGCGGTCCCGTAGACGTAGCAGGAGCCCCCTTTCATGTTCGCACCCGGGCGGCGGCAGTCCCCGTGAATGGTGAGCGTGCCGCCGTGCATCTCCGCCCCGGCCATATCCCCGGCATCGCCGTGCACCGTCACGGTGCCGCCGGCGATGCTCTCCGCCAGGAAATCGCCGGCGCGGCCGAAGACCTCCACGGTGCCGCCGGTCATGCCCTTCCTGCCGCCGCGGTATCCCGACGCACAGTAGTCGGCGACGTCGCCCCTGCAGAGGATGGTCCCCCCGGCCATCTCCCTCCCGAGCCAGCCGTCGGCGTTGCCGTGAACCTCGATGGTCCCGCCGCTCATGAAGTTGCCGCAGTGCATCCCGATATCCCCGAGGACGGTGATCTTTCCGCCGTCCATGTACTCCCCGACCCTCTTCAACCGGAACGTATCCCCCGAGAGGACGACCTCAATGTCCTCTGAGCGGTCGGCACTGCCCTCGATTGAGACCGAGAAGACCTCGTCGAGCCTGAGCTCCCGGTTCCCCCGCCAGACTAAAAGATCGGCGCCGGCAAGGAAGTTCTTCGGGACGATCGACTCCGCCTCGATGGGAATAAACGATTTCGCGGCGGGTTTCATGGCGAGCGTGACCTTCATAACTCCGCCTCCGTCTCGATGCACCGGTTCCGGTTCAGGTACTCATCCTGCACCGGGTAGTTCCTCATCCGGACCGTGTAGTAGCGGTCGAACTTCTCGATGAAGTCAGGATCTTTCCCCATATCATAAGCCTCCGAGACCTTCGGGCTGACCCAGAACGTAGCGTTGCTCCCGTCGACCAGGCACTCGCCCCTCCGGGCGACGACCCGGCCCCGCTTGATCGTGTACTCGGTCCGGCTGAACGCATCGACCACCTTCTGATAGTCAGTCGACGGGTCGACCTCGTCGATCCGGAGCGGGTAGATGGCGACGTCCGCATCGGCGCCCGGCCCGAGATGGCCTTTCCCGAACTCCTGGATCCCGAGCGCCTTCGCCTGGCCGGCCCGGGTCATCACCGCGATCTCGTACCAGTCCAGTTCCCGCTCGATCGCCGGGAGGGGCACCCGTGACGCGGTATCGGGGTGGACCGTGGCGAACTCGGCGTCGCGGTACTTCTTGCTCATCAAAAGGCCGATGATCTCGGGGTATTTGACGAACGGCGCACCGTTCGGGTTATCCGTCGTGAGCAGGCATTGCCAGGGATTCTTCATGAGGAGCGCGAGCTCAAGGCCGATCGCCCACATGATCGAGTTGACCAGGTTCTTGCGCCGGTACATGACCGGAATGATCCCCGAGCCGGTCTCGAGCTCCACGTCGTGGTTGCTCCACTTCTCGTGGTGGAGGCGGTAGAGGTTGAACTCCATCGGCCCGTCGGCGGTCATCGTCGTC
>DAFR01000088.1:0-4757 GCA_002497965.1 Methanomicrobiaceae archaeon UBA436
CCCTGCAGTCTGCCAAGTGAGATGCCGTCGGGGAGCATCGTCTCACAGAGCGGCTATTATTCGGTCCTTGTTCTTCTTCAGTTCGTAGCGGATTCTCCCCACGTTTACGTTCGCGTTCGCCACTATGGCGATCAACTCATCCTCCGAGAGCGGTGAGAGGAGAATCGGGCCGTTCTCAAGCTCGACAAGCATCTGGTGCATCTCTCCCTTCCCGAGTTCATTGCTCATCGCCTCGGACGTACCCATGCCTGTCGATGCCATGGCGCCCAGGGCCTCGACATCCACGTCACCGGCAACAACGCTCTCGATCACAAAACCGTCCCGTCCCGCCACGACCGCAGCGGTAACCCCATCAAGTTTAAGGAACTCTCCCAGGATCTGCTTTAACATGCTTTCCATACTTTACATCACCTCACGCCTTTCTGACTAACTCGATCTTCATGGGCATCCTCCCGATCGCGTGCGTGGCGCACGAGATACAGGGGTCGTACGCCCTTATGACCATCTCGATCTGGTTGGCTGCACCATTGCTCAGTGCACCGTTCTTCACGACCCGGCGGGCGACATCCTCCACCCCGCGGTCTATTGCGTAGTTGTTCTGGCAGGTAGCCACGATCAGGTTGCACCGTTCAATGATTCCGGCATCGTTGACGATGTAGTCGTGGATGAGCGTACCCCGCGGAGCCTCGATTATACCGACACCGCGCCGGTTCACAACCTCTACTGCGGGTGTCCGGACATCCGTGCCGGTGATGCCGCTATCGGAGAGGAGTTTCACCGCTCGTTCGCACGAGGCGATGAACTCAACGTAGCGCGCCAGGTTGTAGGCGAGCGCTGCCTGTGAGACTGTTCCGAACCGCTCGCGATACTCCGCAAGCGCAGCGTCTGCATGCTCCGTGCCCATCTTCTCCACGATGTTCAGCCTGGCAAGCGGCCCGACACGGTAGTTCTCACCGCCCTTGAGCCGGACGAACTTCAGGTATGACCAGTCCTCTGAATACTCCTCGATAAATTTTGTGTAATCCGTTCCGGTGAACGACCCGATCCTTCCACCCTCCCCGTTGAGCACCGCAACAGGCCCGTCGTAAGTCGAGTAGACACCGTGATTGGTCATCCCCATGAAACCGGTCCTGACGGCGCCGAACTCCGTGTCGACACCGTCGAGGAGTGTCCGTGCGATATCCCAGCCTTCAAGGGCGATCCTGAGCGCCTCATCCGCCATGGCGGCCAGTTCGGCCCTCTTTGCCGCGGTTAATGGTGCCGACATCCCGCCCGGGAGGGCGTTTGAGGGGTGGATGGGTTTGCCGCCGATCGCCTCCGTCAACCGCTGGCCAAACTTCCTGACCGCGATCGCCTTCTTTGCAAGATCGGGTGAGTGGCGGGCGAGGCCGATGACGTTACGCGTCTCCGGAGGGCAGTCGTGACCCAGGATGAAGTCGGGGGCCGCGAGCATAAAGAAGTGGAGGGAGTGCGAGTGGATGTACTGCCCGAGGTTGAGGAGTTCGCGGAGTTTCTTTGCTGTGGCGGGGGGTTCAACCCCGAAGATCTGGTCGGTGGCCTTTGCCGCCGCAAGGTGGTGCGAGGTCGGGCAGATCCCGCAGATCCGGGGCGTTATCCTGGGTGCTTCCTCGATTGCAGCCCCGCTGAGGAACTTCTCAAACCCTCTCAGTTCGACCACCTGAAAATGGGCAGAGTCAACTTCACCACGGTCGTTGAGGTATATCCTGACGTCTGCATGACCCTCGATCCGGGTCACCGGGTTTATCGTGACCTCTTTCATCTGCTCCTCTCCTTTACCAGGTCGCGGATCTTTGAGACCTCTTTGTCCTCCATGATCAGACTGCCGATGGTGAATGGGTACATCGTGTGCGCTATATCGTAGAGTTCTTTCTCCACCTCTTTTTCGGGCTTATCGGTGAGATCGGAGATCCTCCGCACCATCATGCCGTAGATGTCGCGGCAGGGTTCGCGGAGGATGTCCAGAGACGGGCCGTTGCAGCCGTGGCAGGGGACGTTGTTCTTCGGGCAGGCGGCGCCGCATCTTCCGAAGGTGACGCTCCCCAGACAGAGGTAACCCTGCCCCAGCAGGCAGTGTTCGCGGTCGGGGACACCCTCGTAGCGGCGTTTGAGGGTCCAGTTCTCGACCGTGCCCATCTTTCTGTCGCAATCGGCACAGACGGATTTGCGCGAGAGATTGAGTTTGTCCCCGGAGACCAGCGCGGGGATGATCTGTTTAAGGTAGATCTCTTTTGGCGGGCAGCCTGTGATGTAGTAGTCGATCTTTGTCAGGTCGCCAACCGCAAACGCCCGGTAGAGGAACTGGGGCACATCCGTCGGGATGACCCCGTCGGGTTTCACGGTCTCCACCTCCCGGTAGACGTATGAGAAGATCTCATCGTTTGAGTGCAGCATCGAGAGACCCGATACGCCGCCGTAGCATGCGCAGGTTCCGAGCGCGACCAGGGTCTTTGCCCGTCTCCGGATCTTCTCAAGGCGTTCCTGGTTCTCAGCGTTGCGGACGGCTCCTGTCACAAACGCGATATCGATGCCCTCCGGGGGTTCCTTGACGTCCATGATCACCGGCGAGTAGACTATATCAGCCTTATCAACAACGTCGAGCAGCATCTCGTGGAGGTCAAGCACCGCGATCGTGCAGCCTGAACATCCTGCCAGTTCCTCGATAGCAATCTTCATGCTCATCGCCTCACTTAAGGACCAGTTTTTTAAGGCAGGCGTTCGGGCCGGTGTGGACGATCTCCAGTTTGGCCTTTCTGCCCGTGATCTCCTCGATCGCGCCGACAACGTAGCCAAAGAGGGTCTGGCAGAGCGGGCCGCCCTGGTCAAGACCGTTGCGCCGGAGCGTCTGGCGGACGATGCAGTCGTGGAAGACGAGGTAGATGAACGTCTCGCCGTTCTCTTCGATGATGTAGGAGTCTTTATCCTCGGGTTTCCAGACCTCGAAGGAGTACTGCCCCCGGAGCAGGTCGGAGAGCTCGTGGAGCGCTCCCTCGACGTCATCCCGTTTCTGGAAGTACTGGGCGACCTCGTGGCCGAACTTCTTTCCGGCGCGGTAGGTGACGGCGTTTGCCCCCCTGCCCGCGATCTCTTCGAGTGACCGGATCACGAGCCCGTTGAGTTTCATCAGACCGTGGAGCGTCTGCTCAAGGTCTTTTGGCTTCGGTGAGCATTCCAGAGGGACGTCCTCGGAACGGTAGACCAGATCCGTCTGGAAGGCCTCGTGCATCTCGTCGACATAGCCTGCGGTCATCAGATCACCTTCCGAAGCATCTCGCATACGTGGATGTCGATGTAGTGCCGCTTTGCGGCGTAGATCCCGCGGTGCTCAAGCGCCTGAGCCGGGCAGATCTCATGGCAGGATAGGCACCCCATACAGTTGTTCGGCCTGACCGCGACACTTACGTTGTTCTGGAGTTCGTACACATGCATGGGGCAGTCTTTTACGCAGAGGCCGCACCCAACGCACGCGTCCTTATCCACATGTATCTCCATTGCAAGCCTCAGAAGGTGTTTAACATCTCCTGGTATTAAAAAACATACAGTTCGCTTGCGGGATAAATTTTTGATCTGGTGCGATATTACGGAGATTTCAGGCCAGAATGGGGATAAACGTGGCTTTTTAGCCGCGGCGGCCAATAACCTCAGGTGGTGGCGGCCGGCCTGGCCGAAGAATCGGGGGCGGGGTTCTGGAGAGCCCCGCTCTCTCAAAATTGTGAGGTATTATTCTCTGGCTTTTCAGTAGCGCCGGAAGTCGTTTTGCGGCCTCTGCGGCCGTGCTTCATCGATCTTCAGGGTGCGGCCTTCGAATACGGTGTTGTTCAGGGCTTCTTTTGCTTCTTCAGCCTCTTTGGGGCTGGACATCTCGACGAATCCGAAGCCTTTACGCTCGATGACTCTGACGTCGTTCACCGTCCCATACTGACCGAATAACTCTTTTAACTGCTCTTTGTTTACCGAGTAGGTGAGGTTGCCGACGTACAGCTTGTTGCTTTCCATTCAAAGATCCTCGTCAGTTATGTACGCTCAAACCTTAACTAACCTTCGGAGGGAAATATGGGGGCTGCCTGCGGCGTCCACCCCCGCTTGCGCTCCAGGGCTGGTGGTGTCCGGGCCACGCGGGGAATACTTTAATGCTTGTGGGGGCCATTATGTAAAAGTCGGAATGAAGATCCGATAAAGTCTGGCGGAGCTCTGCCTCTGCCATTCATGGAGTTGATTTACTGACAACTACACCAAGAGGAAGCGGAAAGAACGAGAGTGAAGAGATCATACGCGTAAGGCTGCCTAAGAAGAAGAACCAGGAGATCTTTGGCCGGGCGGAACTGATGCTCGGGGCAAACCATATCCGTGTCCGCTGCGAGGACGGTGTCACGCGCACCGGGAGGATCAAGGGCAAGATCAAGAAGAGGCTCTGGATCCGCGAGGGGGATCTCCTGATCGTTGTTCCATGGAGTTTCCAGGACGAGAAGTGCGATATCGTCTACCGCTACATCAGGCCCCAGGTAGACTGGCTCCAGAAGCACAATTACATCAGGTGAATTCTCGGGGGCAGCGGGGCCTGAAAAAGGGCGGTCTCGCCATTCCCGGCGGTGCCATAGGTACCCCGGTCAAGACGGCGGGCGGCGATCGCTAGGAGAGGATTTTCCCCCGCGACCGGTTGGACGGTTGGGGGATCTTTTCTAGAGTGTTGCAGGTATTCACCGCAATAACTCCGATAGGCTCCGAATGCACTCTTCCAG
>DAFR01000088.1:4829-5239 GCA_002497965.1 Methanomicrobiaceae archaeon UBA436
TCGTGATCCGGTCCATCGACAAAGATGGCTATCGAGTGACCGCCCCGCCGATAGATGAAGTCCGGACGGGCGATCATCTCGTCTCCCTTTGCTATGACCTCCTGTCCGCCATCCGGTAGAGGGAGGCCCGCCGGATAGATCGCCCAATGACATTCCTCTCAAGGGCGGATTCACAGGTTGAGAGGAGTTCCTCAAACCTGTCCTCCGCTGAAGGAGAATGATCGGGTATCAGGCTGACTCCTGCCGTCAGGAGGGTGCGGAGGAGGGCCACATCCATCGTACCGACAGCGGTTCATCGGGCGCCCTGAAGAGTTTCGAATGGTATTTATAAAAGAACTGTATCTAAAAAGAACTGTATCTAAAAAAGGTGTAGCGGAGGTGAAAATGTGGCAATAACCGCGATAATGAAC
>DAFR01000151.1 GCA_002497965.1 Methanomicrobiaceae archaeon UBA436
GGAGATGGTGCTGATGCGCTGGACCTTCTGGTCTATTCCGGCGGCAACAGATAGCCCCTGGATCAGGAGGTCAGCGTCCTCCGAAACCATACCAACCCCGGCAATCGCCCGGGCCAATCCAGCGCGGAGCCTGGATCGCTCTGAAAGGGTTTTGATCTCGGGGAGCATTGCGAGAACGCCATGCAGGATCTCGATGTTGCGGTGCTCCTCGCCGTAGTGGATCAGCAGGGGGATGGTCTCGGATAGGATCTCCGAGCGGTATTTGCGGATGCTGATGGCTTCGAGGGTTTTTTGCGCTGTCTCGATGTACTGCTTCTTCCCCGTATCCACTGCGAGAAGAACAAGGTCACGTGAGATCCTGGCGAACAGTGCTGATTGCTGGCCTTTGCGGTTGAGCTTGCCGGCAAGGGCAAATACGGCAGAAAACCAGGCTTCGTCTGCGGTATCGATGTACCGGGCTATGGCGCGGCGGGATGCCTCGATCACCTCTTCATCAGTCGGTTCGGTGATCAGGTTCAGTATACCTGGATCTCCTCTCTCAAAAGCCGCTCTGGTGATAGCGGCGTTCACCTGCGCATAGAGTGGCTGCTTTCCTTTCCGTGTGCGTGTCGTCGAGATCTCGCGGAGAGCTTCTTCGAGTTCCAGGGGGCTGCCGGAGGTTACGGCGGATTTTACCCTCTCCTCTATCGGTATGCTCTTATCCATCTTATCCAGCGGCCTCCCGTGGTATCCCCTGCATACCCCATCATCAAGCAATAGGATTGTTGCACCCCTATATAAATTTTATTTCCTGACGTTCTGTAATATTTCGCGTTACAGGCAATTTAGTAACTAAAATGTCCGGGTTGCATAAAAATTAATGACAGGTATATCCCAGTAGCAAAATATTTTTCCCCATATGGCTGCTGCCGAAATGAGGGCATCAAACCAGTAGCCTGCTTCCCGGTTTGATAAATCCCTGCATGAAGGGATTCCGGGGGGTAACTTCGCCGCAAACCGCCGCGCCCATCCGGATCCGGGGTGGCCGGGGTTTTTGCGAGACGGCATCCCACGGAGAATAGAGATACGGGGGGTCGACGCCGGGTGAGATGCTGAAGAGGGAGGAGGTAGCGGAGCAGCCGGGTGGTAGGGGTTGGCTCGACTCGCTGCAAGGAAAACCGTTCCCGGTGACACGCGAGCGACAGGGGCGGGGAGACGTCCCGTCCCCCTCCCCGGCGAGCTCCTCCCCCACGGAGCGATTCCCCCTTCATACACTGTCAGAGGGAGAGATCCTCTCTGCCGTCAGTGTGAAGACCCTACCGAAATCCTGTTTCTGCTCCCCATCGGCAATCACAACTCACTGCCCCGCCCTCTCCGCCGCATTTACGGTGCACCGGCATCGGGGACTCTCTTCGCCAGAACCTGCGCGATCTCCTGGTAGAGACCGTCTGCAACGCGCGGATCCTTTGCCTCGACCATTATCCTGACCATCGGTTCTGTGCCCGATGGCCGCACCAGCGCCCACGCGTTCTCTCTCAGGATCTTTATCCCGTCGATCTTCTCGATCTTCTCCCCCGAGAATGCCTCCTCGACGGCGCGAACGAGAGCGTGGGGCTCCTTTGTGCGGTACTTCTCCTTGATCAGGTTGTATGCAGGGAGTTCGTCGATTATCCCTGAGAGTCTTCTTCCTTTATGACTGGCGAGAACTGCGACCATCATGGCGGCGGTCATACCGCCGTCCCGGCAGAACTGGTGGTCGGGGTAGATCAGACCTCCGTTTCCTTCGCCCCCGAAGACGACATCCTTTCCGGCGGCTATCAGTTCGATCATCCTTCTTGCAACATAGATGCTCCCCACCGGTGTGTAATCGACGCTGCAACCGTACCTCTCTGCGATCTCCCTGATCAGGCTGGACGTGGCAACCGGGGTGACTATGACCCCACCTCTCTTCCTCGAGCAGATGTAATCCTCGATCAGCCCGAACTCACAGTTCTCCTCGACGTATCGCCCTCTATCGTCGATAAATACCGCCCGATCGGCGTCGCCATCGTGGGCGACCCCAAAATCGGCGCCGGTGGCAACGACCATCTCTGCGAGTGGCTGCAGCCCTTCGGGGCTCGGTTCGGGCATTCGGCCCGGGAACGTGCCATCGAGACGGGCGTTGATCGTATGAACCCTGCAGCCCAGTCTGGAGAGGATGATCGGGGTGGTGAGCGCCGCCGGCCCTGAACCCGGATCGACGACAACGGTCATCCCCTCCCCGATGCCGGGAGGAAAGTGGGATGCAGCGGCCTCGATGTAGTCCTCAAGCATATCGGGGGCGGTGCTCTCCCTGCCGACCGCGTCCCAGGCGGCAAGATCGAAATCTTCGGCAAAGAACCTCTCCTCGAGGTTGATGGTCTCCTCATCGGACATCTCGGTGCCGTCGGGCTCGATCACCTTTACACCGTTATACTCTGGCGGGTTGTGCGATGCGGTGATCATGGCGCCGCCGGAGAACCGGCCGGTCTTTATGATGTACTGCAGCGCCGGGGTCGGGAGGATGCCGAGATCCAGCACGTCACAGCCGGTCGTCAGGAGCCCGGCCTTGAGGGCGTGGCTCAGAGCCTCGCCGGACGTCCTCGTGTCCCTGCCGACCGCGATCGTCCCCTTTCTTATCGATCCAAGCGCGGCACCGATCTTATAGACGAGCATGGGCGTCATCGTCTCTCCGGTCACTCCGCGCACACCGTTTGTCCCAAACATACGTTTCGTCTTTTGCATCTCATCCATCACTCCTCAGGTAGTTTCAGTTCTTGTCTCAGCCGTTCGATAGCACTCACTGCCGCTGTAAACGCCTCCTGCCTCTCTTCTGCAAGTATAGCGATATGGACTATATCCCTCCTGTGATAAACCCGGGCGCCGAGGATGCCGGGAAGGCTTTCGATCTCTCCTTGGACTCTCTCTGTCAGGTCATTATCGGTGCGCTCCTCATCTGTCCGCTCCCTGATGATACCGCTGAACGTGAGGATTGACCCCGCATGCGAGACCCCGCAGTCGTGCTTGAGCTCCCTGACCAGCCCTTCCATGGTGTAGTAATCCTCGAACCTATCGAGCGCGGCAACCACGTCGCCGACAGAGGGGTCGCGCAGCAGGGTCTTCTCGCACTCAAGGTCGCCTATCACGATCCGCGGGAACACCCGTGCCTTGAACCCCTCCAGGATGGCATACCTGACGCCGGCGTTGCAGAGTGTCTCGAGGGCGTTGTTGAGATCGGTCTCCTGCGAGATGAAGACCGACTTCTCCTCGTCGACGCCGCAGGATATAGCAGCATTTGATTCATAGTATGCTGTGGTGTCCTTGCCGGGCTCAATATAGAAACCGTGATGCCCCAGGTGTTTGACCACGCCGACGGGCCCGTGGGGAGAGAGCGCCACAATCAGGCTCTTTATGAACGTGGTCTTTCCGGCGTTTGATCTGCCAACGACCTGTATGACCTTCATCTCATCTCCTCCTCTTCATCGTTCTGTGCACCTCGATCACCTTCCTTGTTCTTCTCGCCTTCCTGGCCGGGCCTGGTCTTCAGGATGACCGAGGCTGCCTCAGCCACGCCACGCATCACTTCAGCGATCCTGTCCTCTATATCGATCTCATCATCGAGGTTCAGGCTTGTCCCCTCAACCTCAAGCAGGAACCGGGCAACCTCGCTTGCCTCAAAAAGGATCTCATCGAGTTCTTCTGCGGTGAAGAAACCGCACATGGCGCCGTAGAAGAATGTGGCGCCGGCTTTCTTCACCTTTTTCTTGAACGAACTCCGTGCCTGGTTGACCGCTTGCGGGGTGTATGTGTCTACCATGAACGGGCAGAGTTTGGGGAGGTTCTCGCCGATAAATGTCATCTCCGAGCCGCTGGAGGTCTTGAAATCCGCGCAGAGGCGCGCGATAGCCCACTCGCGGGCGGTGATGTAGGTGTGCCTGCGCAGGAACTGGTTGACCCGCTTATAGGTGGCACCGTCTACCTTCTTGAATTTCTGGTAGCGATTCGGGTCTTTGAGGTTCTCAGGGTCATCCATTTTACTATCCTCTTGTTGGTTTTGCTATTTCAATAAGGCTGGTCTGGACAGGAGAGGGGAGTTTTATTC
>DAFR01000110.1:0-979 GCA_002497965.1 Methanomicrobiaceae archaeon UBA436
CGGAAAGCGTGATCTCCCAGCCTTCGGAGGCTTCGGGGAGATCTATGAGCTCGATCGTGGTGACACCGCCGATCAGCTGCCCCGAACTGACGTTCGGACCGACGATCCGGAGCGGCCAGCAGGGTTTGTTCTTATCGCCGATGGTCTCCGGGAGCGGCTCGCCGTTTAAGGTGTTTGCGACGATGATGCCATCGTTCCTCGCGACGCTTGCGCTATCAAAGTTGATAGAGTAGTTATCGCTTGATGTGACCTTGATCGAGTAGCCCTCTGCGGCGAGGTCGTCGTTGAAAGCGCCGGAGCCGTGCCTCAGATCGTCATCGACAAGGCCGACGAGGTACCACAGGGGCATCCCGCTCCAGGCATCACCGTTACCGTCGGTGTATGTGGCGGCATGTCCGCAGTTCACCCCGTCCTCAAAGTAGTCCTGGTCGACCTCCTCCGTTCGTGCACCGATGAGGCTGACGCTCCAGGTGGCCGGCTCGAGAGGTGTCTCATCGGAGTCCTCAAGACCCACGGTGATCGTGATCAGCGCTGTTGCGGCCTCCGGCGTCGGGTCACTGCCGTAGCAGAAGACAACCTCATCACCTTCGTCAAGGGCGACGACGTTGAGGCCGTCATCGTGGTTGCCGTAACCGTCCTTCAGTTCATCGTTGACGTAACACGCCCATTCGGCCGTGCTTTTGATGTAGAGGTAGCCATCGATATCATCTAGCAGGAGAACTTCATCATATGCCCAGCGCTTGTCGGTGACGTTGTAGGTGAAACCCTTCTGTTCCGATACCTTCTGGAGGGCGCCAAGCGGGGTCCGGTTGCTGACGGTGTAGTTCTCTCCGGAGTTGTAGGCGGTGCACTCGAAAGTGCCGTTATCCAGCGCAACCGTTCCGTTGAAAAGGACGGTCTCGCCAGAGAGGATGCCGATGGATTCGTCATCCGGTTCTTCTTCGGCCGTCACCATCGGTTCAACCGTTGGTGTCCCCTC
>DAFR01000110.1:1062-5654 GCA_002497965.1 Methanomicrobiaceae archaeon UBA436
TGCTGTCGGTTCATCGGTGGATGTCACTTCAGGGCCAGGACTGGCATTCGCGATACCATCTCCGGGGCTCACGTTCCCGCCCGGAAGAGTCTCCCCGACTGCCGGCAGCACCAGCAGTGAGCATAACAGCAGTACGAACAGAGCGTACTGAATCTTTTTCGGCTTTTCGTTCATGGAATCAACCTTTCGTAAGTCATCCCCTTCCCCGGACTTATTCCGGAAAAGCAACGACTTAGACTGGAACCGGCGTACGTAAATATTTTACAGTTAATTAACTACCTTAAGTTAACTAGAATGCGCTACTACCCGCCGGGCACCATAAACACCTTCCATATCCGGCCAATCGATGCATTAATCACCCAAAACTCCCCAATACTCCTTTCCGGGGTGCGTCGATGACAGAGGCAGGAACCTGGCTCCCTGTATTCGGGTATGGGGGGCACATCAAGGCAACGACACAGGAGGTCATCATATCACGCGGGAGCAAGACCTCTCGTTACCCTCTTGAGAGGGTGAGCCACCTCCTGATCGTCGGCGGGCATACCCTCCATACCTCGGCGGTGACAAACCTCCTCAAATCCGGCGCTGCAATCACGTTCTTCGATATCGACGGCACGCCCGTCGGCTATCTCTACCCATACGGCTACCGGCCGGACGAGGCTGTAAGGCTTGCCCAGGAACGGGCCGCACCACACAGGTTTGCCCAGCCGCTTGCCCTGGCCGCTCTCCAGTCCAGGCTCCTCCTCCTTGGAGAACTCTCTGACCGCGGCGGCGGCGAGGCCATATTTTATGCAGGGGAACTCGAGTTCCTCCACCAGGTCAGGGAGGAGCTCGAGATCTCGGTCACGATGGATGAACTGCGGAGGCTCTCGCGCCTCACCACCGACATGTACTACGAGATCCTGGCCCGCACCATCCCGCCTGAACTCGGGTTCCGGCGCAGGACGACCCCACCGCACACCGATCCCGTCAACACAATGTTCTCGCTCGGTTACGCGATGCTGTATGGAAACTGCTGCGTCTCGGTGGTCGGAGCGCACCTCAATCCCGACCGGGGCATGCTCCACGAAGGCCCTGGCGGTCTGGTGTATGACCTCATCGAACCGCAGAAAGCCTCAATGGTAGACCGGGTCGTCCTTCGGTTTGCAAGGGAGGAGGTATCCACTGACGATTACGAGTGCGGGGAGAAGAGGTGCTACCTCGATCCGGCTATTGTGAACCGGCTGACCGAAGCACTCCGCGATTCCATCGACCAGGATCGTCTTGATGCCCAGGTCAGAATCCTGCGCGACGTACTCATCTCAAATGCCGGGTTTCAGGTGCTCTACAGGTAACCGCTCCGCTGGATGCTGAACTCTGAGAAGTTGATCAGCGGGATCTCTCGCTGGACGATCTCCCTGATTATGACATGCGGGCAACTGTAGAGCATGGAGACGAATTTATCCAGGATGCCCGGTTCGGCGGTTGCGATAATTCGCACCCTGCCGTCCGGGAGGTTCATCACCTCACCCACGACACCGAGATTGGTGGCGATCCTTTTGACGCATGCGCGAAAACCGATACCCTGAACCCGTCCTGCAACGCTGATCTCGATCGTCTTCACAGCCAGTACTCCTGAATGATCCCTATGGACATATCCAGTTCGTCATATATCGATTCTCGTGTTGCCCGGTCGCGGATGTTCAGCACCTCGTTCACCGCCAGATCCAGAAGATTGCCAGCGCGGTCCTCGTAACGCGCCGCATGGAGACGGCAGGCCATATCTCCGAGCGCAATCGCCCGCCGGGAGAGAGGCCTGATCTTGCCAGCCTCATCCAGCGCACAGCGAAGCATCCTCTCTGCAATCTCGTGCTGCCCGGCGTCACGGGCGAAGACATAGGCCTCGGTGTAATAGATCGCCCTCTTCATCCGGTCGGGCGCTGCGCCTATCGCGCGGTCGAGTGCGGCCATATCCTTTCTGGTGCAGTCGCCACGCCGCAACCGCTCGCGGAAGTCAAGGACGCTGCCATAGACCGTACCATCCCAGGACCAGGGCGCGAGATTATCGATCTGGACCATCAGGATATAGCGGACTCTCTCATCCTCGATTGCTGAGGCGATAGCGGTTGCCCGTTCCATGGCGGATATGCTCCCGGTTGTGCGGTAGAGGTAGTAAAGCATCCCGGCCATCCGCAGTTGCGTCATTGCGGTGATGAACGGAATCCGGATGGAACCGGCGGTTCTCTCCATGTTCTCAAGGATCAGTTCGATCGCATCCTCATCACCGGATCTCCCGACAAACCGCGCCGCATAAAAGAGCATCGGGAGTCTGGCGTAAGCAGAGGGTATGCCTGCTACGGCCTGGCAGATCATCGAGACGACCTCCTTTCTCACCGCAGGTTCGTCGGCCATATCATAGACCGCCGAAAGCGCGTCCACGCGGTCGATCGGGTCTTCGATCCTCCGGGCCTGCTCGATGGCCCAATCGAGGTCTTTCTTCCCATCGGTTGCAGCACAGATCTCCCTGAAGGCATAGACCAGATGCTTTCTGACGAGATCCTCCCTCTCCTCTCCTGCAGACCCAAGCATCCTTTCCGCTTCAGCGAGGTGGTCTCTGGCCGCTCTGTGGTCGATAACGGCCATAAGACCTGCCAGGTCGGAGAGCATGATCAGACGAACCGCCGGGTCAGGGATCTCATCGATCGTCTCATGGAGCCTCTTTATGATACTCTCGGCCCGCTCTGCCTCGCCGAGGACCAGGTAGGCGCTTGCAACCCGGTAGATGCCGGAGTAGCGCGAATAGAGATCGGCTGTGTGCTTGAAGAGGCGGTGCATAAGGTCGAGCACGGGGGGTGAAGCCGTAGCCCCATCGATCCCCTCAAGGAGGTATGCCGTCGCCTCATAGGGGTCGGCGGAGTCAAACTCCTGTGTCTGCTCTGTGAAGGGCGTGAGGATCCTCTGGATCATCGCGGTCCGCTCATGCTCGTTCTCGATCTCCAGCGAGAACAGAGCCATAGGGATCACAAGGACGGTGTCCCTGGAGTCCTGCATCTGTTTGAGCATGATATCGATGCAGTCTGTTATCCTGATCTGGATCTCCGACGGCGGTGCCCCCGTCTTCAGGAGGGTGAGCGCGGTCTCGAAGGGTTCAAGGGTACCCTCAAATGACCCCGGTATGACACTGGAGTGGCAGTCCACGATCCGGGTGCAACCGACCCGGATGTAACCCTCGATGAGGGTCTCGAGGAGGTGCTGTAGGTGGGGATCAGGGTTTTGAACCAGGATCCGGGCCGCTTCATCAAGCGCCTGGAGTGAACGGTGCTTGACGCCATAGGTGACCAGTCCCTGGACGATGCTCTCCATCGTGGCCATACACTGATCAGGCGCAAGGAGAGATGTCGAGAGGATCCGCATACCCTGGAGCAGGTAGGGGTCGTCTTCCCGGATGGCAAGCGCGGCCACGTGGTTCACGATATCGGCAAGCGCACCGGCCCGCCTCTTCTGTTCCACGACCTCGCAGGCGAGAGCGGTTGAGTCCTGGAGAAGGCGGCGGTCGTTCCTGGCGGCGCCGATCCGTGCCATCTCGACTGCGATCTTTGAGAACGCCTCGTCGCGCAGACCCGGATCCACGATCTGGTTCAGGATGTCCAGCAGTGCAGCAGGTCCTCTCTCCTGGATGAAACCGCGCTCGAGCAGAATGCTGCCGCACTCGAGGAGGAGCCTGTCCTGTGATTGGTGCACCGCTGCGAGTTCCTTTATGGCCGGTATATGCCCGGCAATCTCATCAAGACTGCACTCCCTGCAGAACCCGGTCACCGCCTGCTGGATCAGGGGGTCGGCGATCCCGGTCACCTCTCCGGCGAGGAGGTTCTCGCGTATGAACCCTATCTCGTTGTGGTGGATACCTTCTATGATCAGTTTGATGCTGGTCCTGAACAACGCCGGGGTCTCATGCGGGTTACCCGCCTTCTTCAGGACGAGAGCCGCCTGCCGGAAGTCGCCCACCTGGTATAGGGTCTCGCTGATCTGGTGGTAAAGCGTGGCGGCCTTTGCCTTATCGCTGCAGTCATCTACCAGCGGCAGGATGTTATGGAGAACAGCCGGGTTGCCGCTCCTGGTGGCGATGGTGATCCCGGCGCTGACGATACCTTCGATTGGTGGCAGGGTGCTGTTCTCATTGCGGGCGACAAACTCAAACACCTTCTCAAAGAACCATCCATCGCCACTCCGCTCCGCCTTGGCCAGGAGTTCATGGGCGATTATCCTGGCTGTCCAGGGGTTTTTAGCGGCAAGTTCCACGAGATGTCTGTATGCATCTTCCCTGTCCTGGTGGTGGTCGAGGAGTTCTCCGGTCAGTCTCGCCACGATCTCTGCCAGCCGTTCCTGCCGGGTCTCGCGAAGCGAGTCCAGGATATTCTTTATATCAGCGATCTCTGCTTTGAGGGGAGATCTCCAGGCGGCGTTCACGATACCGGAGATGGTGCTGATGCGCTGGACTTTCTGGTCCATTCCGGCGGCAACAGATAGCCCCTGGATCAGGAGGTCAGGGTCCTCCGAAACCATACCAACCCCGGCAATTGCCCGGGCTAATCCAGCGCGGAGCCTGGATCGCT
>DAFR01000050.1:0-7055 GCA_002497965.1 Methanomicrobiaceae archaeon UBA436
TCGACCATCGCGTGGCCGCCGAGCTTGATCACGATCGTCTTACCGTAGAACTTCTGGATGTAGGGGAGAGCCTCCATCAGCACGTCTTCTCGCTTCATGTCGTATACTTCCCGTTGATCTCCACGTACCTCTCGGTGAGGTCGCATCCCCACGCTGTCGCCTGACCATCCCCGACGGCAAGGTCAAGGTCGAACACGACGGTATCACCGTGCATCGCTGCTTTCGCGGCCTCAAGTTCGGCGACGATCTCACCACGGCAAACAAGGGTCACGTCCCCGATCCGGAGCGAGACCGCGTATGGGTCAAACTCCACACCAGCCCTGCCCGCTGCCGCGACGACCCGGCCCCAGTTCGGGTCTTCGCCATAGACGGCGGTCTTTACTAGCGGGGAGGCGACGATTGTCCTTGCAACTGCCGCTGCCGCCTCCTCGTCGGGGGCGCCGCGGACGGTGACCTTCAGGAGTTTTGTTGCCCCTTCACCGTCGCGGGCGATCTGGATGGCAAGGTCGCGGCAGACTGCCTCGATGCCCCTCGCCAGGTCGTCGCGGTCCACCCGGCCTGCGGCGCCGGTCGCGGTGCAGAACGCCGCGTCGTTTGTGCTTGTATCACCGTCGACCACCACACGGTTGAACGATCGGCGGGACGCCTGCCGCAGGATCTCCAGGAGCATCCCCGCCTCTACATCCGCGTCGGTGTAGATGAACGCAAGCATCGTTCCCATCTTCGGGGCTATCATCCCGCTCCCCTTGGCGATACCGCCGACGGTAAATGACTCTGTCCTGAAGAGGGCATGTTTTGGGAAGGTGTCGGTGGTCATGATCGCCCGCGCTGCTGCATCCTCTGCATCGCTGTTCCGGGCAAGGAGCGGCGATACCCGGCTGCACTGCTCCCGGATGCGGGGGAGATCCAGGTATCGCCCGATCACCCCGGTGCTTGCGACACCGACCGACTCCGGTTCAAGGCCAAGCGAAGAGGCTGCGATGGCGGCCATCTCCTTTGCGTCGCGGTAGCCCCGCTCGCCGGTGTAGGCGTTAGCGCACCCGCTGTTGACGACGATGGCCTCGAGCGCTCCCTTTTGCAGCCGCTCCATCATCAACTCGACCGGGGCGGCTCGAACCAGGTTGGACGTAAAGACACCGGCCGCGGTTCCGCTCGCCAGGATAAGAGCAAGCCCGAACTTTCCGTCCTTCAGTCCCGCGGCAGAGACACCCTCTACCGCACAGATACTCTTCACGACTCTTCCTCCTCCTCGCCGGCGGACGCCCCGAGACCGTTGACGATATCCGCCCTGGTGACGATCCCGATCAGTTTCCCATCGCGGAGCACCGGAAGGCGGGCGATCCCTTCGTGGAGCATCAGGGATGCCGCCTCGGAGATATCAGCCTCCTCATCGATCGCGATAACCGGGCTGCTCATCACTCGCCGCACCTCCATGTTGCTTATATCGGTGAGCGCCCTCTTTGTCCTCTCCCAGTTGATAAACTCCCTTACAGGGATCTCGATCACCTCGAGCGGCGAGGGAAGCCATAGGTCATCGGAGAGGTCGCCAACGTCCAGAAGCGAGAGGATATCCGTCTCGGTGACGATTCCAGCCACCCGGTCGCCGTCCATCACAGGAAGCCCACCGATATGATACTTCCTGAGCAACCCCGCCGCCTCACGAATAGGCGAGTCGACCCGGACGGTCACAGGGTTCGGGGTCATGATATCTTTTACCTTCAACATCACCATCACCTCAGGGGAGCATCCCGGCGAACCGGAGACCGGCGTCTTCCGCAAACCCGCACATAAGGTTCATGTTCTGGATCGCCTGACCGCTCGCTCCCTTGACCAGGTTGTCGATCGCCGAGACCGCAACAACCCTCTCCCCCTCGCTCTCCACCGCAACGTCGCAGAAGTTCGTCCCCCTAACGGCTGCAAGTGTCGGTTTCTGGTATCGGACGAAGAACTCGTCTGCGTAGTAACGCCTGTAGAGCGCCTCGACCTCCTTCTGCTCCATCGGTTCGGATAGGAGGATGTGGGCGGTTGTCAGGATGCCCCGGTTCACGGGGAGGAGATGTGGCGTGAAGTAACATCTTGCACCCGAACCGAGCCTGGCAATCTCCTGCCTCATCTCGGCAACGTGGCGGTGGGTTGTCCATTTGTAGGCGCTGAAGTTGTCGCCGACATTGGGGTAGTGAGTGGTCTCAGAGGGGGTGTTTCCTGCGCCGGAGACCCCGGTCTTTGAGTCGTAGATTATGGTGTGGGCAAACCCTGCAAGCGGCGCTGCTGCAAGCGTCGCACCGGTCGGGAAACACCCCGGGTTTGCGACGAAATGGGCACCCCTGATCTCGTCCCGGTGGAGTTCTGTCAGGCCGTAGGGGGCCTCAAAGTAGGCCTGGTGGGTCACGCCATAGACCTTTTCGTATACCTCCTTCGGGAGGCGGTAGTCGGCCGAGAGGTCGACGGTCTTTATCCCTCGTTCAACCAGCGTTCCGGCAACCTTCATCGCTGCGGTGTGGGGGACGGCCAGGAAGACAAAGTCGGCATCGATATCGCCGGCTTCGGTGTTCCGGAAGACAAGATCGGTCAGACCACGGAGGTGGGGGTGGACGGATGCGACGGGGGTGCCGTCAAGTCGCCGGGATGTTGCAACGGCGACCTCCGCTGACGGATGGTTCAGCAGCAGTCGCATCAACTCACCACCGGTGTAGCCGGATGCGCCGATAATCGCAATATCCATAAGATGGAGTCTCTATTATAGAATCTTAAGGCTTTGCGGTGTAGCGCTGATAGAGCCGGGCGGCCATGGATTCAATCTCGTCTTTTCCCTCAAGCCCTTCCAGGAGATCCTGCGGGATGGCGGATCGCCCGTAAACCGCGCCAGCGTAGGCACCGCATATAAACGCGATGGTGTCGGTGTTCCCCCCGACACGGGCGGCGGTGTTTAGGAGTACTGTGACATCTTTTATGCGGCTGATCAGGAAAAATGCAAGCGGGATGGTCTGGTAGACGGTTACATCGTTCCCTATCACCGAGAGTGCACCCTCCAGGCTGATCCCTTCCTGCTCCAGATTCAGGGCGTCGCGGATCCTGTTGCCAAGTGTGACGTCCTCAAGCGTGGCGTGTTTCCCGGCAAGGGTGATGGCGTCGGGCCGGCCACGGACGGCGTGGTGGACAAGCATCGCGACGCTGACCGCTCCAGCGTGTGCTGCTGGATGGGTGTGGGTGACGCTGCAGGCCTTGACCACCCGTTCGGCCACGTCGATCGGGTCGTCATAGAAGAGACCGAACGGGACGGCGATACCTGTGCACCCGGCGGTGCTGGAGTAGACCCCCTTCGATCCCGAGACTTCACCTGAGAGGAGGATGTGGCGGCACGCGGCGTCAACTGCGGCGTCAGGGAACCGGAGTTCTCCGTTCATATACATCCGGGCAAGGGCTGCTGCGTATTCCACCTCCGAGTAGGCCCCCTCTGCAAGCATCCCGGCCACAAGGAGCATCGTCTGGGTGTCGTCGGTGAACTGCCCCGGTTTAAGCCCGGCGTTCGGGTGCCCCCGCCAGGCGCGGCGGTAGCCCGTGTGGAGGTGCTGGAAGTTGGGGGGTGCTGTCTCCCGTGCCATACCGAGCGCATCCCCGATGGCGGCCCCGAGAAGGCAGCCCTTAAACTGGTCGAGCATTTTTGAGTAATACTCTCTGATCACCTTCTTAAGGGTTGTTATTCTTCGGTGCGCAACAGATCGGTGGAGATGGGGGCTATTTCCCCTGGCAATTAGAATCAACCGCCCTGTTCCCGGATTTTGCCCCCGCCTGGAGTGGTTTCGTCCTTCCTCTTTCCCCTCAGCCATTCCTCGAGGGGCGATTCCCCCTTGGTCCGGTGTCAGGTGCTGATGTGGGAGCATCAAACCATGATCGAACCGGTTTGATGAGTTCCGCACATGCTACCGGAAAAAGGTGGGGTGTTTATATCACGGAATCGTTGATCCAATGGGCTCCACACTCCAACCGTGGAAAAGGGTCGAGTTTGTACCTCGGATCCGTTGATCGAATGCATCAGATGAGTGGGTGATTGAGAAGCAGGACGGCGTGATGGGCTCCTGGGTTTTCTATGGTTGCACAACCCGCGCGTAAAGGTCATGGATGGGGGATCGGTGAGGGATAATGGCTTGCAAAGGAGCGCCAAAACACAGTTTTTATACGCTGCCCCCTCAAAGTAAGGGTATTAACACTGTGCAAGAGAGGGTGTGCGTTGTCTTCTGGTAGGAAAAGGCCGTCGGTGTCGCAGTATATTATCACATTTGCGGTATTGATGCTATTCTGGTATATCCTGTCGGGCTACCTGGAACCTTTCTACATCGGCGCCGGGATCGTATGTTGCGCCGTCGTGGCCCTTGTATCAACCGATCTTCTCTTCCTCTCCGATGAGACCGGCATCTTGTGGTCGGTCGGGACAATCATCCGGTTCATCGCCTATCTTCCGCGGCTGATGCTGGATATCGTCATCGCCAACATCGACGTCGCATACCGCGTCCTCCACCCCCGTATGCCGATCGATCCCGGGTTCATCACACTCGATACGCCGTTTCAAAACGACATCCTGCGTACAGCGTTTGCAAACGCGATCACGCTGACGCCGGGGACGGTGACAGTCGAGGTGGCCGGTGGGAGATACACGGTGCACGCCCTTGTCCGGGAGGCGGCGGAAGAATCCCTCCTCAAAGAGAGGGGCATGCAGAACAGCCTTGCACACGTCTTTGGTGAGGGTGAAGAATGATCGATCTCTTCTATGCCAGTGTGGTCGTACTCATATTGACGATCTTTCTCTGTCTCTACCGGGTGGTTATCGGCCCCGGCGTTGAGAACCGGCTGATCGCGGTGAACACGATCGGAACAACGACCATCATCATCCTGGTACTCATTGGCCTCATATACGGGCGGCCGATCTTCCTGGACATCGCGATCGTCTATGCGATGATAAACTTCATAGCGACGCTTGCAGTCGCCAGATACCTCAAGGAGGGGTGCATCTGCTGAACACTCTGGCCAGCATCTTCATCATCGTCGGCCTATTCTTCATGGTCGTCGGCGCCATAGGTCTTCTCAGGCTTCCCGATCTCTATACCCGTGTCCACGCGACCGGCAAGTGCGACACGATGGGGGAGGGGATGATGCTGCTTGGCTTCATCCTCTACGAGGGGGCGAGCCTGCTTACGGTGAAGATGCTCCTCCTGGTGCTTTTCATATTCATAACCTCGCCGACGGCGGTGCATGCCATCATGAATGCAGCGCATACCTGCGGGACTGAACCCTGGAAGAAGGGGGATGAACGGCGATGATCTGGGCGCTTGACTTTGCACTCCTACTCTTTATGATAATCTGCGCGATCGCGGCGATAACCGTCCGCGACCTCCTCCACGCAACGATCATCCTTGCCGCCTACTCACTGATAATGACGGTGCTCTGGTCGGAGATGAACGCCGCCGACGTCGCCTTCACCGAGGCGGCGGTGGGGGCAGGGGTAACCACCGTTCTCTTCATTGCGGCCATAGCACGAACTGAAAGGAGATCTTCAGATTGAACGTAAAGGCTCTGCTTGCAGTTCTCTTCATAGGCGTGGTCCTCTTCTGGGCGGTCGAGGATATGCCGGCTTTCGGCGACCCGGACGCCCCGGCCACTCGCTATACCGGCAAACTCTACATCGATCTGGCCCTCCAGGATGTCGGGGTCGAGAACATCGTTACAGCAATACTTGCGAGTTACCGTGGGTTCGATACGCTTGGAGAGACAGTGGTGATCTTCACTGCAGGGATAGCGGTCGCTCTCCTGCTCAGGCGGGGTGGACGACTTTGAGGGAGAATGTCGTCATCCGGACGGTATCCCGGCTTTCGGTGCCGTTTATACAGGTCTTTGCCCTCTACGTCATAGTGCATGGTGCGGTGGGAGCTGGTGGAGGGTTCCAGGGCGGTGTCGTCTTTGCTGCATCGTTCATTATGATGTTCATCGCTTTCGGACTCTCGGGCGTCGAGAAGCGGCTTGGAAAGAAGTGGCTCATGATCTACTCCGTCATCGGGGTTGCTATCTATGCAGGTATCGGCTTCCTCTGCCTCGCCGCTGGCGGGAACTACCTGGAGTACGGAGCAGTCGAGTCGGCGCTTGGGGTGGCCCATCTCCATGGATACCTGATTGACGTGGTCGAGATGGGGATCGGGATCACCGTGATGGCGGTGATGGTCTCGATAATCTCGGATATCTCCGATAGGGGAGGTGAGGCTCCGTGATGGAAACGGTCGTTGAGGCATTCCTCTCGCACTACAACTACTGGATGGCAATCATCCTGATGATGATCGGGCTATATGCGTTGATTGCAAAAGAGAACCTGGTAAAGAAACTCATCGGGCTCAACATCTTCCAGACCGCGATCTTCCTCTTCTACATCTCGCTTGCCGAGGTGGAAGGCGGTATAGCCCCGATCTACCTCCCTGAAGGGATGGAGGCCATATACGTCAACCCCATCCCGCACGTCCTGATACTTACCGCGATCGTCGTCGGTGTGAGTGTGACCGCGGTCGGTCTTGCGCTGATCGTCCGGATATACGAGGAGTATGGTGTCATCGATGAGGCCGGTCTGTTAAAGGCGGTGAAGAGGCGATGATCGAACACCTCCCGGTTATCCTGATCACCGTCCCCATACTTTCGGCGCTCCTAATACTCCTGCTCGGCTGGCATGACCGTCGGTTCTGCTACCCGATCACGCTTGCAACGATACTCTTCCAGTTCGCGGGCGGGATCGCCCTCCTTATCGAGGTGATGCGGCAGGGGACGATCCACTACCATATCGGGGGATGGGCGCCACCGCTCGGGATTGAGTTTGTCATCGATACCTTCAACGGCTACATCCTGCCGATCATCCTCTTCCTGGCCGTTGCGGCGGCGGTATATGCGCGACGGAGCGTCGAGAAGGAGATCGAACCGGAGAAGATCGTCTCGTTCTACGTCCTCTTCCAGCTCCTTGTGACCGGTCTTGTCGGAATGACGATCACAGGGGACATCTTTAACCTCTACGTCTTCCTGGAGAT
>DAFR01000050.1:7085-11487 GCA_002497965.1 Methanomicrobiaceae archaeon UBA436
TGTTGCGGCCTTAAACTACCTGATTCTTGGCTCGATTGCGGGAGGTTTTGTCCTGCTCGGCATCGGGAACCTCTACGTCGCGACCGGGACACTGAACATGGCAGACATTGCCCGTCTTCTCCCTGCGTCATACGGGCTTGCAACAGTTCATACCGCGTTTCTCCTCCTGGTCATCGGGTTCTCCATAAAGGTCGCACTCTTCCCGCTCCATCTCTGGCTCCCTGACGCCTACACGGAAGCCCCGTCCGCCGTGACCGTCCTGATCTCGACCGTGATGGCCAAGGTGAGCGTCTATGCGATGTTCCGGGTCGTATTCTCGGTCTTCACGACGGCATACTTCGTCGAGACCGTCCCTGTGACCGAACTCATCCTCCTCATAGCAGCGGTCGCGATAGTCGCCGGAGCGGTGCTGGCCATCGCACAGGATGACCTCAAACGGATGCTCGCATACTCGAGCGTCAGCCAGATCGGCTACATCGTCTTTGCGCTCGGCGTTGCAAACCAGATCGCACTGGAAGGCGGTCTCCTGCATATCCTCGGCCATGCCGTGATGAAAGGCTGCCTCTTCATGGTCGCGGGGGTGATCATATACCGGCTGGGGACGTCCAGGTTCTCCGACCTCAAAGGCGTTGCAGCAACGATGCCGGTCACCTGTGCGGCGTTCGCCCTTGCCGGGGCGTCGATGATCGGTGTCCCCCCAACAATCGGGTTTGCAAGCAAGTATTATCTGGTCATGGGGGCGCTTGAAGCGGGTTACTGGGTCTATGCGGCCGTCCTCCTGGCCGGCTCACTCCTCGCGGTCGGCTACATCTGGCGGTTCATCGAGGTCGCTTACTTCAGCGCCTCGAGCCACCACGAGGCCGGCGGCGATCACTGCCCGGCGCCTGCGGTGCGCGAGGCGCCCCTCTCGATGCTCGTCCCGATGGTCATCCTGAGTTTCCTCTGTCTGCTGCTCGGCATCTTCGTCGAACCCCTTATGGAGATAGTCGCTCCTGCCGTCTCACTGCTGCTCGGGGGTGCCTGAGATGGTGGATGCAACCGGTCTGCTCCCGGTGGTAACCGTGGTGATCCCGCTCCTGGCGGCGGTGATGATCCTGGTCTGTGGACGGCACGAGAACATACGGGACGGGTTCACGGTGGCGGCCGCGGTGGCGATGCTCGTCTCTGTCGTCGCCATGCTCCCCTCGATCCTGGCCGGTGAGAGGATCGCGGTCTCGCTCATCCCGCTCCTGCCCGGCGGGGATCTGGCGCTGCGGGTGGACGCGTTCGGCATGGTCTTTGCCCTCACCGCTGCCGTCCTCTGGCTGCTGAACTCCTTCTACTCCATTGGCTACATGCGTTCGCTTAAGGAGCACGCACAGACAAGGTTCTTCTTCTGCCTTGCAGTTGCGATAGCCTCCGCAATCGGGATAGCGTTCTCGGCGAACCTGGTGACGCTTCTCGTCTTCTACGAGATCCTGACCATCATCACCTATCCTCTCGTTGTCCATGTCGAGACTCCGGAGGCGATGGCAGCGGGGAGGAAGTACCTGGCCTACCTCCTTATCGGGGGTGTCTTCCTGCTGGCGGCGGTCGTCCTGACCTATATCCTCACCGGGACAACCGGGTTTGCCCCGGGTGGGTTCCTTGCCGGGTCGGCACCGCCTCTCACCCTCCAGATACTCTTCATCCTCTTCATGGTGGGCTTCGTGAAGGCGGCCTGGATGCCTCTCCACGGCTGGCTTCCTGCGGCGATGGTCGCCCCGACACCGGTGAGCGCGTTCCTCCACGCTGTAGCCGTCGTCACGGCGGGGGTCTTTGGGATCGTCAGGATCGCGGGGTGGGTCTACGGGATGGATCTCCTGGCCTCGCTCGGTCTCGGGACGCTCCTTGCCGTTATAGCCTCGTTTACAATCATAACCGCGTCCCTCTTCGCCCTGGCCGAGGATAACCTCAAGCGGAGGCTTGCCTACTCGACGGTGAGCCAGCTCTCATACATACTTCTCGGCGTCTCTATGCTCTCCATCGCCGGGATGACCGGAGCGATGGCGCACATCCCCATCCACGCCTTCCTCAAGATCACGCTCTTCTTTGTTGCGGGAGCGGTCATTGTTGCTGCAGGGAGAGAGCGGATCTCCGATATGAAGGGTATCGGCAGGAAGATGCCGGTTACGGCCGTGATGTTCTCAGGTGCTGCGATCGGGATCTGTGGTCTGCCTCCGTTCTCAGGGCTCATCAGCAAGGTATACCTGGCGCTCGGGGCGGTTGAAGGCGGTGTGCCGATTCTGCTGCTGGTCCTGGTCGCAAGCACGGTCTTAAACGCCGCTTACTTCTTCCCGATAATCCATACTATGCTGGTCGCCTCGCCGGATGACGAGCGCTCGCTTGATTCCGTCAGCGAACCGCCTCTCCTGATGCTCGTCCCGATCATTCTGACGACGGTGGCATCGGTGTTGATCTTCTTCTATCCCGCCGTGCCGTTTATGGACCTTGTTGAGATCGCTATTGAAGAGATCACGGGATCGGTGATACCATGACCGGGTTACCACCAGCCTTAATCTACCTGATCGGGATCCTCTTCCTCCCCCTCCTCGCCGGCGGGGCCAGGAAGGCATGGACGCTGTTTATAGGGGTTGTCGGGCTTGGTCTAACACTTGGACTCTCGCCCGCGGTGCCGGAGATTGTGATCCGGGTTCTGCCGGGGATCGATACGGTTCTTCTGACGGTTGACCCCGTGCGAGACCTGGCGGGCGGTATCTTCGCCATCTCGGGTCTCCTCGTCCTGGTCTACGCGGTATACCGGGACCTCCCGCTCGTGGAGACGATCGGTATCCTGGCCTCGATTGCAGCGGCGATGGGGGTGGTCTACGCCGGGGACTTCATCACCGTCTTCGTATTCTGGGAGGCGCTTGCCGTTGCATCGATTGCAATCATCTGGTCATCGAGATCGCCCGGCTCCTCCGCTGCCGGTTACCGCTACATCCTCTACCACGTCTTTGGCGGGGCGTGCCTTCTGGCCGGGATCGTCTACACACTGTCCGCCAGCGGGAGCGCTGCCATCGGTCCGGTGGCGGATGGCCCCGGTCTGGTCTTCATGCTGATCGGGATCGGCATGAACGCGGCGTTCATCCCCATTCATACCTGGCTGCCCGACGCGTACCCAAAGGCATCGGTTGTCGGATCGGTCGCTCTCTCCATCTTCACGACGAAAGCCGCGGTCTTCCTGCTTGCCGGAGTGGGTGGATGGGGTGTTGCGGTCGCCTGGATGGGCGGGGCGATGGCGCTCTACGGTGCTGTGTTCGCGCTCATGCAGGACGATCTCCGCCGACTCCTGGGCTACTCGATCATCAGCCAGGTGGGTTATATGGTCGCGGGCATCGGCGTGGGGTCGGTGGCAGGGGTGGACGCCGGGCTTGCCCACATGGTCAACGACATACTCTTCAAGTCGCTGCTGTTCATGGCGGCGGGCGCGGTCATACTCAGAACCGGTTCGCACAGGCTCTCGGAGATGGGCGGGCTCTGGCGGACGATGCCGGTGACCACTCTCTCCGCTCTCATCGGCGGCCTTGCTCTCGCGGGCCTCCCGGGGCTGAACGGTGCGGTCAGCAAGGGTATGGCAATCGAGGCGGCAGGAGCGGTGCCCTATCTTGCACCAATCCTAATGGTATCGGCCGTAATAACCGTAATCTACGTCTTCCGGATCCTCTACCTCGGGTTCTTCCGCCCGGCCGAAGGTACGCGGGAGGGTATCCTCCCGAGGGATCCGCCGGTCCCGATGCTGCTGGCGATGGGGGCAACCGCCATCCTCTGTGTTGCAATAGGACTATTCCCGCACCTCCTGACGGACCTCCTCCCCGGCGGGACACCCGCTCACCCCTTCGCCGCCTCGCACCTGCTTGAGTCTGCGGGTATATTTGCTGTTGCAGGGGTGCTCCTGGCCCTCGTGCGTCCGCTCAGGCGCTCATGGGGCGGGTTCGAGACCGATATAGACACCCTTTATATACAGGCAGGCCGGGCGGTCGTATGGTTCTCCTCACACCCGCTTGTGGAGGTCACGGATGCTATAGGCCGCGGGATAGGACGTGTGGTGGCGTGTTTCCAGCACGTCTCGGCAAACCCGGCGGCTGCCATCCAGATCGCGTGGAAGACCCTTGCTCTGCCGTTCGTGCGGATTTTTTGGGGTCTGGAAAGGTCAGCAGCATACGAGAAGGATCTTGTGTTCTTGAGAGATAATTACCCGGAGATCCAGACAAGCATCTGGGGCGGGAGCTACGGGATCATGTTCATCTGCATCATTGCGTTCCTCTACTTCCTCTTCAGTTTAACGTGATTTGGGGAGTTCCCTCTCACCTTACCCCATCTGGCCGTGCGGCGACCTCCTCGCCGGAGATCTACCGTGAGGACGAGAACGTCGAGATGACGG
>DAFR01000047.1 GCA_002497965.1 Methanomicrobiaceae archaeon UBA436
AATACGAGGCAAAAAGGGTCTTCTCCGACTACGGGATACCCGTTCCGAAAGGGGTTCTCATACGCGAACCCGGAGAGATCGAGGCGCATCTCTCGGAGTTCGGGGATGCCGTGGTGCTGAAGGCGCAGGTGGACGTCGGCGGCCGGGGGAAGGCCGGCGGCGTTCTGGTTGTAGATTCGGCGTCGGCGGTCGATAGAGCGCGTGAACTGTTTTCGCGGGAGATCCGGGGCGTCCCTGTGAGGGAGATCCTGGTTGAGGAGCGGCTTGAGATAGAGCATGAGTACTACCTCAGCATCGCCGTCGACCGCTCGACCAGACAGCCGGTGGTGCTCTTCGGCGACACCGGCGGCATCGAGATCGAGAGGACTGCACAGGAGGACGGGTCCGCCATACGGAGGGCTGTGGTCTCCCCCCTCCTCCGGGAGGTACCCGCGTTTCTTATGCGGGAGCTCCTTGGGAGCGCGCCCCGGGATATAGGCCCGGCCATCAACAGCCTCTACCGCGTGTTTCAGGAGAGGGACGCCATGCTCGCCGAGATCAACCCTCTTGTGACGACCCCGGACGGGGTTTATGCTGCCGATGCAAAACTTATCATAGACGACAACGCCCTCGGCCGCCAGGGGATCGAGGTCAACCGCGACCTCTCAGAGCGCGAGCGCGAGGCCGGGAGGCACGGGTTCTCCTACGTGGAGCTCGACGGGACGATCGGTGTCATCGGGAACGGTGCCGGGTTAACCATGTCGACGATCGACCTCATCGACTACTACAGAGGCCGCGCGGCAAACTTCCTTGACGTCGGCGGCGGTGCCGACCGGGAACGGGTGATGCATGCCGTCCGGCTGGTTGCAGGCCTCCCGTCCGTGAAGGTTATCCTTGTAAACCTGCTCGGCGGCATCACCCGGTGCGATGAGGTCGCGCACGGGATCATCGCCGCTGACGTCGGCGTGCCCGTGATCGTCCGTATGGCCGGGACGAACGAGGAGGAGGGCCGGCGGCTGCTTGCGGAGCACGGCTACAGGATGGTCGATAGCATGGAAGCGGCAGTGAGAGCGGCGCTGGAGGCTGGAGAATGATCTACGGTGACCGAAACCTTGGTGTGATAGTCCAGAACATCACCGGGAGACAGGGGCGGTTCCACACGGAACTCATGAACGCCTACGCCCGTGAGACAGGCTGGAAGGGGATTGTTGCCGGGGTCGCCCCCGGGAAGGCCGGGATGGAGGTCGACAGCGTCCCGGTCTACAACACCGTGAAGGAGGCGCTCGCAGAGCACGATGCCACCGCAAGCGTCATATTTGTCCCGGCACCCGCCGCCGCGGATGCCATCATGGAGGCGGCATATGCGGGGATAGAACTTGCCGTCGTTATAACCGAGCTCATCCCCGTCCATGACACCATGAAGGCGATCGCCTACGCGAAACTCCACGACTGCACCGTCATCGGCCCGAACTGCCCGGGCCTCCTCTCACCGGGGGAGTGCAAACTCGGGATCATGCCTGCCCACCTTGCCACCCGCGGAGAGGTTGGAGTGGTCTCGCGGAGCGGCACCCTGACCTACGAGGTGGTCGATGAACTCAGCCGTGCCGGTATAGGCCAGAGCACGGTGGTCGGGATAGGCGGCGACCCGGTGATAGGGCAGACGTTTGTGGACGTGCTTGCGCGGTTTGAGGAGGACCCGCACACAAAGGCCGTCGTTCTCATTGGCGAGGTTGGCGGCAGCCTGGAGGAGGAGGGGGCGCGGTCGACCGATCTGCCGGTTGTCGCCTACATCGCAGGAGTGAGCGCCCCGCCAGAGAAGCGGATGGGTCATGCCGGCGCGATCATAGAGGGCGGAGAGGGCGATGCGCGGTCAAAGGTGAGGCGGCTCTCTGAGATGGGGGTTCCTGTCGCGGCCAGACCCTCGGAGATACCGGGGCTGGTCAGGGAGTTTTTATGAACGGCGAACTGATGCTTTCAACCGCCTGTGAGGTTGCAAAGAAGATCGGGGCAAGGGCGGTTGTCTCATTCATCGAACCTGCGCCGGTCATTGAGGGGGAGCCGGAGATCCCGATAATAAAGGTGCAGGAACTCCAGCTCGATGTCCTCAAAGACCTCACGATGCATGATATACTGGAGGTGAGCGAACGCCATCTGCTCGATGCTGCCGTCCACCTCTACCTCCGCCGGAACTTTGAGACCGGGCTCGTGATCGGGGTCTTCTCATACGCCATCGTCATATACGATATCGAGGAGGGGAAGAACTTCATAAGCCTCAAGGATTTCTCGGATATCGTCTCCCGTGAGGTGCTCCACGCCGTCCTCACTCTTGCACTTGAGATAGCGGTCGAGGGGAGGGAGGGGCGCGCCATAGGCACGGCGTTCATCATTGGTGACCCCGATGAGATCTTCCGCCACTCGCACCAGGCGATCCTGAACCCCTACCAGGGGCATCCGGCCTCTCTCCGGGACATAAAGAACCGGGATAACTGGGAGAGCGTCAAAGAGTTCGCCCAGCTCGACGGCGTCTTTGTTATAGACAAAAACGGCGAAGTCCGGGCGGCCGGACGCTACCTGGACGTCAGCGGCCGCGGAATATCCCTCCCGAGCGGTCTTGGCGGCCGGCACCGCGCGACCGCGTCAATCACACGGGAGATCCCGGCCATCGGCGTCACGGTCTCTGAGAGCGGCGGGGTGGTGCGCCTCTTCAGGGAAGGCGAATGCAAGCTCAGTATCCGTTCAGACATCCGCCTTCGATGCAAGGGTTAGAAACGGTTATATGAATTGCAATCATCTTTCTTATCATACTTTAGAACTACGGTGGATTTGATGACCAGGAACATCAGCGTAGAGGGGCTTGAGCAGATCCCGATCGAGAAGCAGCGGATAGAACTGGTGGAGCGCAAGTGCCTGGGGCACCCCGACAGCCTGGCGGACGGTATCGCGGAGTCGATCAGCCGCGCACTCAGCAGGTCTTACATGGAGGAGTGCGGGAGCGTCCTGCACCACAACACAGACCAGGGAGAGGTCGTTGCGGGTGAGTCGCTGCCGAAGTTCGGCGGCGGCATCATCACAAGACCGATCTACTTCCTCATATCCGGGCGGGCGACAAAGACCTTCAACGGCGTGAACATCCCGGCGGACGCGATCGCCGTCGAGGCGGCACGGGATTACATAAGGAAGACACTCCCCATGCTCAACATGGAGCGCGACGTTATCGTTGACTGCCGGATGGGCAGGGGTTCGACAGACCTTCAGGACGTCTTCCGGTCGTGCTCGGGGAAGGTCCCACGGGCAAACGATACCTCGTTTGGTGTCGGGCACGCGCCGTTCAGCGAGGCGGAGAGTATAGTTCTTGGCATTTCTGAGTTTATGGACAGGACGCTCCGTCCGAAACACCCTGTCATCGGCCAGGACTGCAAGATCATGTGCCTTCGTGACGGTGATACAATCAACCTCACCCTCGCGATGGCGTTTGTGGACCGCTACTGTTCGGGCATCGCCGACTACATCGAGCAGAAGAACTTCCTGACGGAGCAGATAGCGGCGGTTGCAGGGAAGTTCACCAGCAGGAGGGTCAACGTTGCCATCAACACCGCTGATGACCTGGATAACTGCAGCGTTTTCCTGACGGTCTCCGGCACCTCGGCCGAGATGGGGGACGACGGCTCGGTCGGCCGGGGTAACCGCGCAAACGGGCTGATCACGCCGAACCGGCCGATGAGCATGGAAGCGACAAGCGGAAAGAACCCGATCAACCATATCGGGAAGATCTACAACCTCCTGGCAACAGAGATCGCGAAAGACTGTGTTGCAAGGGTCGATGGTATAGAGGAGATCTACGTCCGCATCCTCTCACAGATCGGCCACCCGATCGACCAGCCGCACATCGCAAGCGCCCAGATCCTCCCGAAAAGCGGTTTTGAGGTGAGTGCTCTCAGGCCGGAGGTCGAGGGGATCATCGACGACTGGCTGGAGAAGACCGCCACCATCACCGAGAAGGTTATCAGGGGAGAACTCTCTACTTTTTAACCATCCCCTATAACTTTCTGGAGTCTGCAATCCATGAGTAAACCAGTATCCAGGAGCCCGGATCCGGGGTTTATCCGTCTTGCCATCCCGAACAAAGGCCGGATCGCCGGTCCTGTCCACGAGTTGATCGAGAAGAGCGGGCTTCACCTGGCCGACGGCGGCGGTGAGCGCAGGCTCATCGCCCGGACGCGCGACCCCCATGTTGAGATCCTCTTTGCCCGGCCGATCGATATACCGGAGTACGTGGCAACAGGTGTTGCCGATCTAGGGATCACCGGGAAGGATATGGTCCTGGAGCGGGGTTCGGAGGTCAAGGAGTTGCTCGACCTTCAGACCGGCAGGGCGACACTGGTTGTGGCTGTGCCGGAGGAGTCTGCTGTCGAGAGCATCACCGATCTCGATGGGGCGAGGGTGGCGACCGAGTTTCCAGGGATAACCCGCGCTTTCTTTGCGGAGCACGGGGTTGCGGTGACGGTGGTGACGGTGGGCGGTGCATGCGAGGCGACGCCGCACCTCGGGATCGCCGACGCCATAGTCGATCTCACCTCATCGGGGACGACGCTCCGGACAAACCATCTCCGCGTTGTTCGGGAGATCCTGACCTCAACCACGATCCTTGTGGCAAACCCGAGATCGCTAAAGACCCGGGGCGAGAAGATCGATGAGGTTGTCCTGGCGCTTGACAGCGTCCTCCAGGCAAAGGGGCAGTGTTACCTGATGATGAACGTCCACAGGAGCGCTCTTGCGGACGTGAGGGAGATCCTGCCCGGCCTCTCGGGGCCGACGGTGATGGATGTGGCATCCGATGAGAATCTGGTTGCCGTTCACGCTGTTGTAAACGAGGAACGGGTCTATCAACTGATCAACCAGTTAAAACGCGCCGGCGCAAAAGACATATTAGTCATGCCCATCGAACGGATCATACGTTGAGAGCATGGAGATCTATCCTGCAGTCGATATCCTGGAGGGTCGGTGCGTGCAGCTTGTGCAGGGGCGCCGGGACGCGGCTACGGTCTACGGCGACCCGCTCGCCTGGGCGCGCCGATGGCTCGATCTGGGAGCGGACGGTCTGCACGTTGTCAACCTGGACGGGGCGTTCGGGAGGGCAAAGAGGAACGCCGACCTGATCCGCCGGCTCGCCGGCGAGACGGAGACGTTTATCGAACTCGGCGGGGGTATACGGAGCGTGGAAGACGCCGCGGGGTGGCTTGATGCCGGTGTCGACCGTGTGATAGTCTCGACCCTTGCCGTCCGGGAGCCGGAGGTTGTCCGTAGGCTTGCCGATGAGTTCGGGAGCGAGCGTGTGATGGTCGGGATCGATGCCCGGGGCGGCGAGGTGGTGATCGAGGGCTGGGAGCGCCCGGCGGGTAATTACCTCTCCTGGGCGGAACGGTTTGAGTCTCTCGGCGCGGGGTCTCTCCTATACACGAATGTGGATGTGGAGGGTCTCCAGCAGGGGATAGATATAGCCCCGATCGAGGCTCTCCTTGCCCGGGTGAGCGTCCCGGTGGTGGTCTCCGGGGGGATATCGAGCGCCCGGGACGTCTGCGCCATCCGGGAGGCGGGGGCGGCGGGGGCGGTCCTGGGCTCGGCTCTCTACTCCGGCAGGATCCGGCTCTCTGAGGCTATGGAGGCGGCGCATGCGAAGAACTGAAATCCACCGCAAAACACGGGAGACCGATATCAGGCTCTCCCTCGACATTGACGGCACCGGGACGGCGAGAATCGAGACGGGGATACCCTTCTTTGACCACATGCTGGAGTCGTTTGCCCGGCACGGCCGGTTCGATCTCGGCGTCAAGGCTGAGGGTGACCTTGCAGTGGATGCGCACCACACCATCGAGGATACAGGGATAGCCCTGGGCAAAGCCCTGGCTGCGGCGGTCGGTGAGGGGAAGGGTATAACCCGGTTTGCCGACTCGGCCGTGCCGATGGACGAGGCTCTTGCACGGGTGGCGCTCGATCTTGGTGGACGGGGCTACCTGGTCTTCGAGGGGAGTTTCTCGCCTGCAGGGCCGGGCGGTATACCGGGCGACCTCATCGAGCACTTCTTCTACAG
>DAFR01000044.1:0-6462 GCA_002497965.1 Methanomicrobiaceae archaeon UBA436
AGTCCCCTCTATGCCGTTGAAGAGATAGATCCTCTCATTAATCGCAAGACCCGGGGATGGACTGGAGGGGACCGCCCAGTATGCCGTATACCCGGTAATCTCGGAGTTCGGTTCATCCTCCACCGATTCTACCCAACTATTGCCGGTCCGCATCTCTGGCCCCGCTGCATTCCGGCCGGATGACAGGGTTTCGTCGATGACGGTCAGGATCAGTTCACCGGCAGCATCAAGGATGAAGGCCTGATCTCCGCGATGATACACCCATGAGTCGTTCGGGAGTTGATGCAGTCGGGTACAGGATTTTTCAACACCTGCCGGTGTGGGTAGTTTTCCGGATTTTTCGTCACCGATCGAGAGCAACTGGTTCCCGTCCCTATCGAAGATCCGGGTGAGCCCATCGGTTGCGTGGACGACGATCGAACCGAACAGGATCCCCCCTTCCGTCCTGCCGTCCGTGATTCGCTGTTCCGACCGGGGGCTTAATGCCTCGGAATGGCTATCGTCTCAATCGGTGGATCGACGTTCAATAGAGGAGGCGAGTAACGATCGAGATCGCTTCCGGCGCCTTCGCCCTCGATTGCGCTTGCGAGAGGCATAACATCCGCGCTCACCAGCGTTAACGCGGGAGCAGGGGAATTCCTGCATTCCGATTTTTTTGTGTTCATCACGCTCTCTGCGTTTTTTTACCCGGAGGCGGGTAGAGCATACCTTCAAATACGCGGAGCGCGTAGATCCTGTTGCCTCCGGGCACGCGGGGTTCTTCATCCGGGCGTCAACCGTGGATGGGGGGACCCCGTGCATCTCGGGATACTGGTACAGGTATCCACGCTGGAGAGCTCAACGTTTCTCTATATCTTTTCTGTGACACGCATCTACACGTCAGATATGTGCCGGAGCGTCTCCCCGAAAAAACGATCTCTATCCACTAAAACGGCGGTGCGCCCTCGGTGAGAACCCTGGCCGAATGACCGTCACACCCTCTTCCGCCCCCCTCAGTGGTCGATCCGGCGTGGGCAGGGTGAAATCCGGCGCCAAAACGCAATCCATAAGAAGGTTATACGAGTTACCCTCAATAGTGTGGGCATGGTAGAGGATGCTGGGGGGACGGCAGCGATAGAGAGGCTTGCCGCCGCAATCGCCGAATGCCGGCGATGCTCCCTCTGGAAGGATACTCATCATGCGGTTCCGGGAGAAGGGAATCCCCGGGCTGATCTCATGTTCATCGGCGAAGCCCCAGGTAAGCAGGAAGACCTTACCGGGAGGCCGTTCGTCGGCCGGGCTGGAAGGCTTCTCGACGACCTCCTTGCCGGGATCGGTCTCTCGCGGGAATCGGTCTTTATCGCGAACATCGTCAAGCACCGGCCGCCGGGGAACCGTGACCCCCGGCCAGAGGAGATCCGCGCATGCACCCCGTATCTTGAGGAACAGATCCGAACCGTAGGGCCGAAGGTGATCGTGATGCTGGGCCGGCACTCGAGCAGGTATATCCTCTCCTTTCTGCCGGTCGAGTTCGACCGGATCACGGAGATCCGGGGAAGGGTATACCGTGGCGTTCTCTTCGGCCGCCCGGTCTCCCTCATCCCCACCCTCCACCCCGCCGCCGCGCTATACAACCCCGGTTACCGGGAGGCGCTGGAAGAGGATTTCAGGGTCATCGAACGCGAACTTGCAGCGGCAGATGTTTCCACGACGAAGGATTGAATAATAATGGTAAAAGAGCGCTCATGCGGTGCGGTCGTCGTCCGCCGGGATACAGAACCCCAGTATCTCATACTGCGCTACGGCGCGGGTCACTGGGACCTGGTGAAGGGTCACGGCATAGGCGGTGAGACCGAGGAGGAGACGGTGCTCCGCGAACTGGAGGAGGAGACCGGGATCACCCAGACCAGGTTCATACCGGGGTTCCGCCAGGAGGTACACTACTTCTTCCAGCGCCGTGGGCGGACGGTCTACAAGGAGGTAGTCTACTATCTTATCGAGACACCTGAGAAGGAGGTGAGGCTCTCGGATGAGCATATCGCCTATTTGTGGCTCCCGTATGACCGGGTTATGCGGATGATCACGTTTGCAAACTCAAGGGGTGTTGTGGAGGCCGCACACGATCACCTGACCAAACTCTGGAATCTAAACGACGGTTGACCCTTGCCTGCAGATCCAAAAACCCCGGTCTAAAAAAAAAGCGGAACCGGGATGATGGTGGGCGGGAGCCCATCACCTCTCTCTGACCATCCTGCTGTCGAGTATGTTCCCGACCGCCTTGAACGCGTCCTCAAGTTCTTCGAAGTTCGGAATGCGGGCACCCCGGAGGACGCGCAGTCCGCTCTTGATGCTGTCGCCGCCGAGCATGCAGCCGACCACCATCTTGCTGGTGTTTCGGGAAAACCTGACGATCTCGTTTGCGACATGTGTCGGATCGACAGTCGTGGTCGGGACGGCGATCGCAAACGCGATGTCCCAGAACTCCTGATGGCGTATCAGCACATCGAAGAGAGCGGCAAACCGTGTGGCGTCGGCGTCTCCAAGGATATCCATGGGGTTTGTGTGGTTCCAGTACGGCGGCAGGAAGGCGTTGAGTTCATGTAGCACGTCGTCCGGGATCTCGACCATGTCCACCCCGTAGGCCTCCGCGTAATCGGAGGCGAGAACGGCGAACCCCCCGGCACTGGTGACAGCGATGGCACGGTTCCCCCGCGGGTAACCCTCTGACGCCAGGAGTTCGGCCAGGTTGAAGGCTTCCCGCAGGCTTCTGGCGGGGATCACGCCCGCCTGGCGAAACGCCGCGATGTAGACCTCATAACTCCCTGCAAGCGACCCTGTGTGGGACGACGCAGTGGCCTGCCCCTTTCTGGATGACCCGGACTTCACCGCCACCACCGGCTTTCTCGGGGTGATCTCGCGAACGATCTCCATGAATCTGCGCCCATCCAGGATCTCCTCAATGTAGAGGGTGATCGAGCGGGTCATGTCGTCCTGCTCGGCAAACCGGAGGTAGTGTTCGAACCCAAGATCCGCCTGGTTACCGACGCTGATGACAGTCGAGAACCCGAAATCCGCCGGCAGGCTCCAGTCAACGATGGTGGTTATGATCGCGCCGCTCTGGGAGATGAAGGCCACATCGCCGGGTCGAGGCGAGACGGGGTCGAACGTGGCGTTGATCCCCATGTGTGGCATCATGACACCGAGACAGTTCGGGCCGACGATCCTGATACCGTGCCTCCGTGCAACGGCTGTCACCCTCTCTTCGAGAGCGGCACCCTCATCACCGATCTCGCGAAACCCCGCGGCGACGATGATCGCGAGCCGGACGCCCTTCTCACCACATTCTTCCATAACCTCCGGGATGATGCGGGCGGGAACGGCGATGACCGCCCAGTCCACCGGCCCCGGGATCTCTTTCACGGAGGGGTAGGCCTTTCGCCCGAATATCTCTGTTCTGGATGGGTTTACGGGGTAGAGTTTCCCCGGAAACGAGAGCAGGTTTCGAAGGACGGAATAGCCGACCTTGTTAGGGCTTGCGGAAGCCCCGATCACGGCTATGGAATCCGGGTAGAAGATATCTGATGGTGTCTCGAGATCGGTGCCAGGGCGGTGGGGGGCTTCCTCTCCGGTCGCCTCCCCGACGATGATCCGCGCGTCCACAACGCTTGCTCCTCTCTCATAGAGTATGACGGGGTTGAGGTCAAACTCCCGGATCTCGGGTATCTCGACGAACTTCCGGGCCATTGCAGCGATGAGGTTGACAAGCGCGTCCTCGTCTTTTGGGGGTTCGCCGCGGTAACCGTGGATGAGGCTGTAGCCCCTGATCTCGCGGATCATGCTGCGGATCTCGTCTTCGCCGACAGGAAGCACCCGGATGGAGACATCTTTCAGCAGTTCCACCAGTTTCCCGCCGAGGCCAAACGTGATGACCTTCCCGAACGTCGGGTCAGTCTTCCCGCCGATCAGCACCTCCACCCCGCCTGGCATCTGTCTCTCCACAATGATGCCGGTGATCGTAGCCTCAGGAGCATTTGCGGCGCTGTTTCTCATGATCGTCCGGAACGCCTCTTCAGCAGCCTCAGGCGTCTCGATATTGGTGATAACTCCTCCTACATCGCTCTTATGGACGATCTGCGGGGATATGACCTTCATTACAACCGGGTAGCCTATCCGCCCAGCGGCTTCCCGTGCCTCCATGGCGCTGCTGACCAGGGTGTGGGGCGGCACGGGTACCCCCCATGATTCAAGCAACTGGTAACCCTCAAACTCGGTTAACATCCTCTCGGGCATCTGCATCCCTCAAAACACGCCGGTCGTGCCGGGGGCATGACCGGGTTCTACTGTTTGCAGGGGTTGGTTCGGTTACTCATAATAGTTATCCATCCCGGTGGGGGTCGTTTTCCGCTGGCGGGAGCACAGAACTCCGGACGACGGGACCATACTGTAGCACTTATTGAAAATTGATAATATATAATAGATCCAAATTAGATAACTATAATAAATTGTGTTACTATACTGAATGCCTGTATGTCTAAGATCGGTTCTCCCCTCTTCCTCACGGCTGTACTGTTAGCAGCCCTCGTTCTCGCTGCCGGGTGCAGCGGTAACGGTGCCGCGCCGGATACCGGGAAATCCGCTGAAACCCGGACTATCACGATCACCGACGGCCTCGGTCGGACGGTCACCGTCCCGTCACCACCGGAAAGTGTCGTCTGCTCGGGCTCCGGATGCCTCCGTTACCTGGTCTACCTGCAGGGTCAGGACCTCGTTGTTGGTGTCGATGATATCGAGAAAGAGGACCAGTCGGTCGAAGGCCGTCCATACGCCCTGGTCTACGGATCGCAGTTCAAGGATCTCCCCCTGATAGGCGAGTTCCGGGGCAAGGACGATCCCGAGAAGATCCTTGCCATAGAGCCTCAGGTCATCTTCAAGACAGGGTCCAGCGGATCGGCCTATTCGATCAGCGCATCAGAGGCCGATAAACTCCAGGAGAAGACCGGTATCCCGGTCGTGGCTTTCCCCTACGGATCGCTTCGAAATGATGCCGAGAAGGCCGAGATGTATACCGGCCTTAGTGTGATGGGCATGGTTCTCGGGAAGGAGGATCGCGCCCGGGAGGTCGTCTCTTACATAGAGGAGACGATAGCCGACCTTGAGAACCGGACAGCCGATATTCCGCCCTCCGGGCAGAAGACGGTTTACATAGGTGGCGTCTCCTCGGCGGGCGCCCATGGCATCATCTCCACCGAACCCGCCTACCCGCCGTTCATCTGGATCAACGCAAAGAACGTTGCGGCCGGACTTGGCACTGCTCACGCCGACGTCGCGAAGGAGGCGCTCGTCGATTGGGACCCTGAGTACCTCTTTATCGACGTTGGTACACTCCAGATGGATGGCGGGGGTGCAATCGGCGAGTTGAAGACCGACCGTGCGCTTTGGGGTCTTACCGCCGTGAGAGAGGGTAGGGTCTACGGTCTCCTCCCATACAACTTCTACAGCACCAACTACGAGACCGTGCTGGCAAACGGCTACTTCATCGGTAAGACCCTCTACCCCGACCGGTTTGAGGATATAGATCCGGTGGAGAAAGCAGACGAGATCTACACTTTCTTCGTCGGTGAACCGGTGTTTGGAGAGCATAACGCGGAGTATCAGAACATGGGGTTTGCGGGGATCCCACTCTTGATACCGGGTTTGGGCAGGAGTGGTTGAATAGATGCACCTTGCAGACGGGGTGATCCCCGCCGATTACCAGGGCTACGTCCGGCGAAAGCGCCTCTGGATACTCGGAGGTGTGGTCACCCTGGCCCTCCTGTTGATAGTCTCGATATCGGTCGGTGCGGTTGCCATCCCGCCCTATGAGGTCTTCCTCTCCTTGCTGAACGGCAGCATCGACCGGATAAACCTGCTCTTCAACCCCGGTGGCACCCTCGATCTCTCCAGCACCGATCGGATCGTCTGGAACATCCGTCTTCCTCAGGCGCTTGCCGCGATCATTGCCGGGGTCGGACTCTCGGTGGCCGGGGTTGCCATGCAGTCGATCCTCCGCAACCCGCTCGGGTCACCGTATACGCTTGGTATATCGAACGCTGGTGCATTCGGGGCAGCGGTCTCGGTCATCCTCCTCGGCACCGGGCAGATGCATTCCACGGCTGCAGACGCTGTCAGACTGAGCAACCCTTACCTGACAACGGTGGTGGCATTCATATTCTGCCTCCTTGCAACCGCGGTGATCCTCCTGATCTCCCGTATACGTGGAACGTCGCCCGAGGTGATGGTGCTCGCGGGGGTTGCCCTCTCCTCCCTCTTCACGGCCGGGACTATGTTCCTCCAGTACTTCGCCGACGATACCCAGCTCTCTGCGGTCGTCTTCTGGACGTTTGGCGACGTCGGTCGGGCCACATGGCAGGAACTCGGGATCATGGCTTTCGTCACCCTGGCGGGGTCTCTCTACTTCATCGCGAACCGCTGGAACTACAACGC
>DAFR01000044.1:6491-13445 GCA_002497965.1 Methanomicrobiaceae archaeon UBA436
TCAGGGATATTGGTATGGTTGTCGCGGCGCTCCTATCCGCCGTGATCGTCTCGTTCCTCGGGGTGATCGGGTTTGTGGGGCTCGTCTGCCCGCACATGGTGAGAAGGCTCATCGGTGACGACCAGCGCTACCTTATCCCGGGCTCCTGTGTGATGGGCGGCCTCCTCCTACTCGCCTCGGACACGGTTGCAAGGGTCATCATCGCCCCTTATGTCCTCCCGGTTGCTGTGTTAACGGCGTTTCTGGGCGCGCCGGTCTTCATCTATCTGCTCTTGCGGGGGTATAGGCGGTGATCCTCAACGTTGATGGCGTGGCGTTCAGTTACCGGAGTTCCCCGGTGATCAGGGATATCACGTTTGACCTGCGGCCGCACCAGGTGCTCGCGATCCTGGGTCCCAACGGCGTCGGAAAGACGACGCTCTTGAAGTGTATGAACGCCATCCTGCGGCCGAAGGTGGGTTCCATCCTGATCGAGGGCTCGGAGATCCTGAAAGCGGACAGGTTGTCGATCGCCCGGAAGGTCGGTTACGTTCCGCAGCGGTGTGAGGCCGGCCGGATGACCGCATTCGATGCCGTCCTACTCGGCAGAAGGCCGCACATCGGCTGGGACGTGACGGAGCGCGATCTCAGGATCGTCGAGGCGGCTTTAAGGATGCTCGATCTGGAGAACCTTGCACTCCGCTACATCGACGAGATGAGCGGTGGAGAACTCCAGAAGGTGAGTATCGCAAGAGCGCTTGTCCAGGAACCCCGGCTCCTTCTCCTGGATGAGCCTACGAGCAGCCTCGATCTCAAGAACCAGATCGAGATCCTGGGGATCATCCGGCGGGTGACAAGAGAGCACAACGTCGCTGCGGTGATGACGATGCACGACCTTAACATGGCGCTTCGTTACGCCGATCGCTACATCCTCTTGAAAGACGGCATAATCCATGCCGCAGGGGGGCCGGAGGTGGTGACGCCGGAGACGATCGAGGCGGTCTACGGCGTTCCGGTGACTGTCGAGCGCTACAACGGTTACCGTGTCGTGGTTCCCCTGGAACCCGGCGACGGTTGCTGACCGGTGGGTTTACCGCTCGATCGTCGCCCCACCCTCAGACGCCTGGTTGGTGCCGGCGTATTCCTCCGGTTCCTGCAGCCCGCAGCATCTCGTCGGGGTCGGTTGTGGGGATCCTGCAGGCGTGGTTGGTGCAGACGTACGCAGTCACCCTCCCATCGATCATCACCATATCACGGGTAAACCCGGCTATCTCCGCGATCTCCGGTCTCTCTTCACCGGCGGGGCGGAGTATGACCACGGAACCGGGTATGTAGTGCGAGTAGATCTTCCGGACCATTGCCGCTGTATCCTCAGCTCCCGGAACCCCGGCGATGACCACCTCGGTCTTTTCTCCCTTCATCAACTCAACCCCGGTGAGGAACGATGGGGACGCGGCGGGCGACCTAGTGACCAACCCGGCAAAGGCGCGATGTATCCTCTCCGCCGTCTCCTCGAGTTCGAGGTTCGCCGTCATCCGCCCAAGGAGATAGAGTGCGTACATGGCCGCGCTGTTACCGGATGGGGTAGCCCCATCGTAGACCGGTTTCTGGCGGACGGGGGTGTCGGCATCGTCCGGGACGAAGAAGAATCCGCCGTTGTCAGGGTCCTGGTAGTGTTCGATGAGGTCGTTTGCGAGTTCGAGTGCGGTCTGGAGGTATTTCGGGGAGAAAGAGGCCTCGTAGTCCTCGATTAGAGCCAGTAGCATGAACGCGCAGTCATCGAGGGTGGCCGCAAGACCGGCCTCACCCTGTCTGTAGCGGTGAAGCAGCCTTCCGTCCGGTCTCCGGAGGTTGTTGAGGAGAAACGCGGTCGCCCTCTCTGCTGCTGCCAGGTATTCCGGGTCGTCAAAGACCCGTGCGGCTCTTGCAAGGGCAGCGATCATGAGGGCGTTCCAGTCGGTAAGGATCTTGTCGTCCTTTGCCGGGTGGACGCGCTGCTCTCGAGAGGCAAAGAGTTTCTTTCTGGCCTCTTCCACGAACCCGGCCAGTTCCTCCTCTGTGGTCTCGAACTCCTCTGCCAGGGCTGAAAGCGGACGGCGCAGACGGAGGATGTTTCTGCCAGTTCTCCTTCCTCCGGGCCGTTCCAGGTAGTTCCCCGGCCCGGTTACACCGAAGATCCTGGAGAACATTTCTCCGTCCTCCTGACCCAGGATTTCCAGGATCTCGTTCTTCGTCCAGAGGTAGAACCTTCCTTCCTCGCCCTCGCTGTCAGCATCCTCTGCCGAGTAGAAACCGCCGCCAGGATCGGTCATATCCCGCAGGACATAGGTGATGGTCTCCCGCGCGGTTCGCTCGAACTCTTCCTTCCCGCTCGCCAGGAAGGCCTCGGTGTATGCCAGAGCCAGGAGCGCCTGGTCGTAGAGCATCTTCTCAAAGTGCGGGACGAACCACTCCGCATCCGTCGAGTAGCGGTGGAACCCGTAACCGATCTGGTCGAAGATCCCGCCCTGCCGCATGGCAGAAAGCGTCTTTGCGGCCATCATGTACGCGGGCTCCTTTCCGGTGCGGCTCCAGTACCTGAGCAGGAATATGAGGTTGTGCGGCGCAGGAAACCATGGCGGGTTCCCGAATCCGCCGTTATCCCTGTCAAATCTCCTGAGGAAGGTGCTGTAGGCCTCGTCGAGGACACCTTTCGTGATCTCCGGGCCGTTTTGCGGGGTGCGGGCGGCGTTCTGGAGCGCTTCCAGCAGAAGGTTGCCGGCGTTCTCGAGATCCTGCCGCTGCGTCTCCCAGGCCCTCCTGATCTGGGGGATGAGATCGATAAGCCCGGTCATCCCGTATCTGCTCTCTTTCGGGATGTAACTGGCAGCGAAGAATGGTTTTTTGTCAGGGGTCATGATGATGGTGAGCGGCCAGCCGAGAGTATCCGTCAGCGCCTGCGCGGCGGCCATGTAGACCTGGTCGATCTCCGGCCGCTCCTCGCGGTCAACCTTTATGCATACAAAGGTCTCGTTTAGGAGCCCTGCGACCTCCGGGTCGGCAAACGACTCCTCTGCCATGACGTGACACCAGTGACAGGTCGAGTAGCCGATGGAGAGGAATACCGGTTTTCCCTCCCGTCGTGCGCGCGAGAACGCCTCCTCCCCCCAGGGGTGCCAGTCCACGGGATTATAGGCGTGCTGCAGAAGATACGGGCTCTTCTCGTTGATCAGTCGGTTGGGCGGCGGTCTCGCCCCTCCAGGGGCCCCGGGGCCGCCTCCGTCTTGCGGGTTCATACCCTGAAGGTGCATACACCGGCTGATAAAGGTAAGTCTCTTCCGGCTTGCGGGAAAGAGACCTCTTCTTCGTTCCCGCAAGCCGGGGTGCAGACCCGCGGCCGGGGGCATGGCGAGGTTTTATCTATCAGGCCTCAAGTATCATGCATGAGCGAGCGGTTCATCTTCACCCGCTACCACACCCGCTGCTACCGTTGTGGCGAGGTTGCCGATCAGATCATAAAAGCAGTCTCAGCGCAGGCGCAGGTGGTCTGTTCGGCATGCGGGGCGACCCGGATCTTCATCCCCAGGTTCGAGAACACCGGGATCTCCGGCATCTCTACGCCGATCGGGCGTTACGATCTCTGGAGCATAGAGGCCGACGGATACTGCAAACATTGCGCCGTCACCGGCCCGCACGATCTCGCGATCGGATCGGGCCACTTCACGACCCGTTGCCGCAACTGCGGCTACACCCATTTCTACCGGTTCAACCTGGAGTATATTGCGCAATGCCCGATCGATGATGAGGGGGAGGTCAGCGCTCCTCCCTCACCATAGCGATGGCCTGTTTCGGGCACTCGTTTGCGCAGATACCACAACCCTTGCAGAACTCAAGGTCGATATTCAGTTCCTCGTCGATGACCCCGTCGGGGCAGTACTGGGCGCATAGCCCGCAGGCGTTGCAGGCCTCCTTATCCACCACAGGCCGGAACGTCCGCCACGATCCTGTCCTTCCCGAGGCTGCTTTGCCCGGCCTGCTGAGCGCAAGTCTCTCTCTCATACCTTCAGCTCCTCGTATGCCGCCACAGCAGCCTTCACGTTCCTTTCGTCGTCAAACATCTCCCTTATCGCCTGCAGCGCCGAGGGGAGTGTGATCACACCCATCTTTGCGAGCGCCCCGAGCACCGGCGTGTTCAGGATCGGGCTTCCCGCGACAACCAGGTTCTGTGCGAGCGCGATCCCGGTAAGGTCGACGTGGTAACAGGTTCCCCTGCAACCATCGACAGGGTGGGCGCTGTTCAGGAGGACGGTCCCGCCGTCCTTCAGCCCTTCCAGGACGTCCACCACGTCCATGATACTCGCGTCGAGCACGATGACCAGATCCGGTTCGTGGATCTGGCTGTAGACCTTGATCTGTTCATCGTCGATACGGACAAACGAGACCACCGGCGCCCCGCGCCGTTCCGCCCCGTAGAACGGGCAGGCTGTTGCGTGCTTCCCGTCCCTGAAGGCCGCGAGAGCCAGGAGTTTTGCGGCTGTGACACCGCCCTGTCCGCCCCGTGAATGGATCCTGACCTCATACATGGTCGTTCACCCCGAACCAGGTCTCCTCACCCGGACGTCTTCCTCTGACAAAATCCGCAATATCGTTGTATGTGACCTCCTGTCCCCCGAGGCCGGCGATCACGCTGTATGGCTCGATTCCGGTCTTCGCCCGGATTGAGTGGGCAACCACACCGCCGAAGCCGAAAGAGTAGTCGCGGTCGATGACGACGACCTCCCGCCCGGAGAGATCGAGGTCGGGGAACGGCCTGAACCAGCGCAGCCGCATCGATCCCGCTCTTATACCCTCATCGCGAAGCCGGTCGACCGCCACCTCGGCCTCTTTCCCGAACGTTCCGAGGGCAATAACGACGACATCGGCATCCTCGCACCGGTACTCCTCGGTGGGGCCGTATGAGCGGCCGAACCGGTCTGCAAACTCGTTTTCGACCTCTGCGATCACGCCCCGAGCATCGCGCATCGAGCGCTCGATGTCCCATCGGAACCGGTAATAGTTGTCCGGCCCTGTCATGGGGCCGTAACCGCGCGGGTTCTCTGTATCGATGGCGTGCGGGAGGTGGTATGGCGGCAGGAAATCGCCGATCTCCTCTGTCTCGAGCGACTGCGTGATGTGGCTGAGCGAGAACCCGTCCAGGTTGACCATCACCGGGAGGAGGACGCGCTCGTCCTCGGCGATCCTGAACGCCATCAGCGTGGCGTCATAAGCCTCCTGCACGGTTCCCACGTAGACCTGCAGCCAGCCGGTATCCCGCTGGGAGAATGCGTCGGTGTGCTCCGCCCAGGTGTTCCATCCTGGTCCCAGGGCGCGGTTTACGTTTGCCATCACGATCGGCAGACGCCCTCCTGCGGCCCAGTGGATCATCTCGTGCATGTAGAGGAGACCGTGCGAGCTCGTCGCTGTGAACGCCCGAACGCCTCCGACGCTCGCCCCGATGCATGCCGCCATCGCAGAGTGCTCGCTCTCCACGGGGATGTAGCGGCTCTCGAGGTTGCCGGTGGTGACGTAATCGGCGATCTGCTCCACGATCTCGGTCTGGGGGGTGATCGGGTATGCGGCGATTACGCCCGGTTTTGCGGCCTTCACCGCCTCGGCCACCGCCCTGTTGCCGGTTGCAATCGTCAGCATATTCCCTCCTCCTCGCGGGCAAGCCGCTGGATGTTCTGCTCCACCTGCTGGCGCATCAGATCGAGGGTCTCGGGGCTCAGATTCTTGAACCTGCCCTGACCGCTGATGTAGTCCTCGAGCGGCTCGGGTTTTCTCATCGCAGCCTTTGACGGACCGTTGATCGTGAGTTTCCCAAACTCGCGCTCGTAGAGTACCCAGACCCCGGTCTTCACGGCGAGTTTCCCCATCTCAACCGTCTTCTCCGTGGGGTAACGCCAGCCCGGGGGGCATGGTGCAAGGATATGGATGAACTTCGGGCCCCTGATCGAGAGCGCTTTCCTGACCTTCTTGTAGAGGTCGAGGGGGTAGGCGCTGCAGGCTGTCGCCATGTAGGGCGGGTTGTGGGCCTCGACTATCCGGTCGAGGTCCTTTTTGGGCGTGGGTTTGCCGCCAGGGGTCGTGGTTGTGCGCGCCCCTATGGGTGTAGAGCCCGATCGCTGCATTCCGGTGTTGCCGTATGCTTCGTTGTCGTAGCAGATGTAGAGGAAGTTGGTCCCCCGCTCGAACGCCCCGGAGAGCGACTGGATCCCGATATCGACGGTCCCGCCGTCGCCTGCGTAGACGATCACGTTGGTCTCCTTTCCTGTGGCTGCAAACGCCTCGCTCATCCCGGAAGCGCAGGCGGCTGCTGCGGCAAACGCTACGTTGTAGACGGGCACGTTCATTGCCGTTGCAGGATAGATCCCCTGGATGACGCTGGTGCAGCACGCGGGTACGACCAGGACGGAGTCAGGGCCGGCGGCTTTGAGCACGTAGCGCAGACAGAGGGAAGAGCTGCAGCCCGCACAGGCGGACGTGCATCTGTAGATGTACTCCTCTTTTGGAATCGCTGACAAGTTGGTTACACTCCTCCTGCTTATATCTGTCATCAATTGTAATGAGGGTTTTTACGCCCCGCTCCCCCGGTAGAGGAGGAGAGGTGGAATCGTGAGCCCTCTATTGAGAGCGTTATACTGCCCGGTCGTCCGGTGCGAGACGGTCGGCGGCACACGCCATGACAGCGTGGTAACGGAGGCGGGAGGCCAGGTAGCGCTCGCTCTTCCCACCGATCTGGAGGGGGTCAAACGTCATACCGTAGTCGATATCCCAGAGTATAAGCCCCCATGGAGGAGCAGCGGCGACCCGCTGTTCGGTCGGTTCTGCAAGCAGGCGTTCGATCTCCGCGGCATCGGACTCGCCGTTCCCCACCGCTTCGAGCACCGTTGCCATCCGGCGGACCATGTTCCAGAGGAAACTCTCGGCTGTAACCTCGAAGACTGCGAAACGCCC
>DAFR01000044.1:13472-14542 GCA_002497965.1 Methanomicrobiaceae archaeon UBA436
GCAAACGACGAGAAGTCGTGACGCCCTATGAAGACCTGCGCGGCATCGTTCATGGCGGCGATCTTCTCCGGGGCGGGGAAGAAGTAGTAGCGGTATGTCCGGGATCTGGCGCTGTAGCGCGGGTGAAATCCCTCAGGCGGCTCTGCCCAGCCGGTGCACCAGATATCCGCCGGGAGGACCCGGTTCAGCACCTGGATCGCGCGTTCGGGGAGATCCGTCAGGAAAGAACAGACCTGGCGCCGGGCATGTACCCCGCGGTCTGTCCTCCCTGCGGTGGCGAATCTCGCTTCACGCCAGTCGTCGAAGACCTGGATGCGCCTGCAGGCCTCGATGAACTCTCCCTCCACCGTTCGGAGACCGGGCTGCATCTGCGAACCGGAGAAGCGGTCACCGAAGTACGAGAACCGCAGTGCCAGGTTTATCATCGATATACCGTCCGCCGGATTTTGCGGATAGCACCTTTGAGAGACTGGCGGGTGTAGGTGTGGAGCGNNGTCCGCCCTTCCCGGATCGCGGAGATGATGGAGGCCGCATCCGGTTCTGCCACGACATAGGTGATCCCGAATCCGACATAACGGGCGTTGTGGGCGTCGCTCCCCGCGATCCCGGGTTTCCCGAACTTCCGGGCTATGAGGGCGGCTTTCCGGTTTGCTGACCCGGTTATGTAGCGGCTGTTGAAGACCTCCACCGCGTCAACCGCCTCTATACCTGCTGCAAGTCTCCTCCCGACCCCGTGGCGCCAGCGGTGGTATGGGTGCGGGAGGATAAGCAGAGCCCCCCGCGAACGGGCCAGGGCTACGGTCTCGAAGAAGTCGCGCCCCGCGGGGATGGGTTCCGTGACCCCCAGGGCGAGTAGGTGGCCCTGCTGTGTCGAGACCTCGGTGCCGGGTATCACGATCACCGGCGTGTCGCACTCCATGGCGTAGAGGGCGCCTTCCACCGTGTCGTGATCCGTGATGGCGATGGCATCAAGACCGATCTGCTCGGCCCGCCGGAGGATTTCTTCCACACTGCTCTCTCCGTCCCTGGAGAACCGGGTGTGGATATGCAGATCGCACCGCAGCATGAGA
>DAFR01000023.1:0-601 GCA_002497965.1 Methanomicrobiaceae archaeon UBA436
CGCAAGCGACAAGGGAAGGGGCGATTCTACGCCGGCGGATGCCGCGGACGCTTGATGAACCGGGCCATGAAAGGTTGATGAATGTCGACGGCGGTGATACGGCAGCCAGAACAGAGGCGGGCCAACTCGATCGTCTGCATCCCGGCACCGCAGCCGATATCCAGGATCTCCGGCCTGGCGGGCAGGCCTGAGAGGAAGGAGAAGGCTTTCCTGGTGCACTCGCTGCTTCCCGGCCCCTGCCGCGGCAGACCCTCGTGCAGTGTGAAGACAAATGGAGTTTCCATGCCAGAAATCTCCTCGTTCACAACGATAAATCCGTTCCCAGCGAGAACCACTCCGGTTAATACCCCCGCCACCCATTCATGAGTATGGATAAAAAGACCCCCGTCCCCGAACTCCGGGATAGAATGGAGCGATTCCGGGACCGTATGGACGCCGAGAACCCCTCATGGGAGTTCGCCGCGATCTTTGGACGGACAAACCAGTTCTACTTCACCGGGACGATGCAGGACGCGGTTCTCCTTATCCCCCGCCGGGACGAACCCGTGCTCTGGGTGCGCCGGAGTCTTGAGCGGGCGCTTGATGAATCAGTCTTCCCCGA
>DAFR01000023.1:650-25639 GCA_002497965.1 Methanomicrobiaceae archaeon UBA436
GGTGACACTCGCACTGCTCGAACGCTTCCGCAAACACTTCCATTTCAGGGAGGTGCGCCCGCTCGATGCGCAGACGGCAAAGGTGCGGGCAAAGAAGAGCCCTTACGAGATCGCTATCATGGAGCGGGCGGGAGAGATTCATCGCCACGTTCTCGAGGATTGCGTACCGGCGATGCTCAGGGAGGGGATGAGCGAGGCCGAACTCGGTGGCGAGATCTTCGCCCTCATGGTCAGGGAAGGGCACCACGGCATAACCAGGTTCGGGGGCTTCGGGACGGAGATGGTGCTCGGGCAGATCGGGTTTGGCGAGAGTTCGCTCTACCCCACCGCGTTCGACGGTCCGGGCGGGTGCCGCGGGGTCGCTCCCGGCGCACCTGTGCTCGGCAGCCATGACCGGCGGCTTGCACCCGGTGACCTGGTCTTCCTTGACTGCGGTTGCGGGGTGGATGGCTACCACACCGACAAGACCATGACTTACATCTTCGGGCAGGCGCTCCCGCCGGAGGCGATGGAAGCGCACCGGCGCTGCGTTGAGGTACAGGACGAGGCAGCCTCGCTGCTCCGCCCCGGAGTAACGCCGTCAGAGGTCTACAGGAGAGTAATCGAGAACCTGGACCCCGGGTTCCTGGAGAACTTTATGGGTTTTGGGAGCCGGCGGGTGCAGTTCCTGGGCCACGGCATCGGTCTTGAGGTGGACGAGATGCCGGTGATCGCCGGCGGTTTTGATGAACCGCTCGAAGAGGGTATGACGATCGCCCTCGAACCCAAGAAGGGGATCGAGGACGTCGGGATGGTGGGGATCGAGAACACGTTTGTTGTCACCCCCGGCGGCGGCAGGCCCATCACCGGGAGAGACCGCGGGCTGATCCCGGTCCACTGAGGCCGCGGCGGCCGGAGACGTGGAGACTTTTCTTCCTTCAATCCGGCCCGTACAGGTCTTCCTTAACCCGTTTTGAGACCGCCTGCTCCCTCTGTTTCAGCAGGGCGACGTCCACCGGCCCATCCTCGCGGTATGAGGTGACCATGAGCCGGGTATCAGGGGTTATGGCCGACTCGACCAGGTCAGGGTTGACCGATCCGTTATCGACGGGAGAATCTTCAGCCGGATTCGCTGCTGGGGGTCGCGGCCTCTATCCTGCCCGGTCACCGGAGATCCCCGGACGCCCCGCGTCCCGGTAGGTCCCGTGCGGCACCCTCATCTCAAACCGTGCCCCTTTTCCTGGGGTCCCGGTCTCGGTGATGCTGATCCCGGTGATCCCCAGGATCTCGCGGATCAGGAAAAGCCCGAGCCCCGTGTTCTTACCTACACCCCACTCAAATATCCGCTCCTTTTCCTCCAGCGGAATGCCGACGCCGTTATCCTCCCAGACAAGGACAAGGTCGCCGTTCTCCCCGGGGTACGACCATACACGAACCCGTGTAGCCGACTCACCGTGACGGATGGAGTTGTCCATCAGGTTGGAAAAGACCGTTGAAAGCATTGGATCCGCATAGACAACCAGGTCTCCCGTCTCATCCTCGACCGGCAGCCCCTGCGCGGACGCGGAGCGGATCAGATCGGAGACCCGCTGCCACACGGGCGCCCGGACACCGAGGTCGGTGTAGTCCCGCGTAAACTCGACCTGGTGGCGGATCCGCTCGGCGGCGTCCTCTACACGGGCAAGGTAGTTCGATATATCCTCCCCGGGACCGGCCATCCTGGCAAGCGACAGGTTGCCAAGAAGGACTGTTAAATGGTTTAAGACATCGTGCCGGGTGATGCTGTTCATAAGGGTGAGTTTTTTGTTCGCGACGGCCAGGCTGTTCCTCTGCTGCGCAAGTTCCCGGGCATGATACTCGATCTCCCGCTCCATGACCTTTCTCTCGGTTATATCCTGGACGGTCAGCGCCATCCCGTGAGAGACCTCCGCCAGGTCGAGAGGGGTGCCCGACACCTCCAGAAAGACCAGATCATCGGTCCTGCCGCCGCGCCGCGACACGGTCTCAAGCGTAAACCTCCCGGTATTCTCAACCCGGGCAAGCGCCTCACGTCTGGCGGCCTCATAATCATCTTCGCCCGGGAAGAGCAGCCTGACGTGCCGACCGATGAGGTCATCGCGGGTGTAGCCGAGGATCTCGCAGAGGCGATCGTTTGCCTCCGTGAAGATCTCGTTCACCATCATGCATATGCCGATGGGAGCAGCACGGAAGATCCCCGCCATCTTCTCAGCGGTCTCCCGTAACTCCCTCTCGACCCGCCTCTGCCCGGTCACCTCCCGGATCGTCTCTATAGCACCGGCACGCCTGCCTTCCAGGTTGTAGAGGGGGGACGCCCTGAGCCTGAGGATGGCCTCCCTCCCGGCAGGACGGGCAAGCGATGTCTCGCTCTCAAGGACATCTCCTTCTCGCTCCAGGATCTCGTAGCGGTTCTGAAGGGCTTTATCGGGCTTGAGAACGTAATCGATAAGTACGGGGCGCGCCTCGCCGTAGAACGGAACTGCATACGCGTAATCGCCCCTGCCGAGCATCTCTTCTTTTGGAACACCGGTGAGCCTCTCGATAGCACGGTTCCAGGTGATAACACGGCCTTCTGCATCGATGACAAAGGCTGCGTCCGGGAGGAACTCGATGATCTCGGCAAGCCTGCGTTCACTCTCCCGAAGTTGCCGCTCCCGCTCACTAAGGTCGTCAAAACCTGACCGGAGCTCCTCCTCGATGGCGGTGAGTTGTTCATATGCCGCCTGCAGTTCCTCGTGACGCCACATCACCTCGAGTTCGGCAAGTTTGCGATCTGTGATGTCGTGCACCAACCCGATTGTGCGAATGACCCGCCCGGACTCGTCGCGCTGGTGCTCGCCGCGTTCAATGACGTACCTGACCTCACCGGTATCGGCTCGAATGATCCGGTGCTCGATCTCGTAGCCGTCACTGCCGCCGTTGAGCGATCTGGAATGCAGCGACCTGACCGCGGCGCGATCGTCGGGGTGAAGCAGTTCGAAGTAGTCATCCGCTGAGTAGTCGCCGGGGGAAAGACCAGAGATCCGGGCAGCCTCCTCCGACCAGGTCAACCGGCCCGTGGTGTGATCGAACTCCCAACTGCCCAAGTGAGCGATCTCCTGGGCTCGTCTCAACTTATTTGCGGTCTCTTCGCGCTCTCTCACCAGGGCGTCGCGTTCTGCAAGCGATCGCGCCAGCGTGATGTTGGCGTAACTCAACTTAGATATGAATACGGCAGCCTCACGCAGGAAGGAGATGGCGCTGTCCACGGTCTTTCTGCTCAACCGTGGAACGGCATCGAGCGCGGCGGTGTAGGCATCTTCATCAAACCCGTGGCGCCGCGCCTGCGCCAGGAAGACCTCGTAATCCGGTTCTTCTTCCTCAAGGAGGAACTGCCCCATGAAGACGTTGCCAAGGTGTCTGCCGCCCACGATGATGGGGGATGCGACATCCCATAAGTTGTTTTTGCAGCGGTAGATCTTCGCTTCTCCGGGAGCGATCCCTGTGGAGAGGTGCGTGTCGCTCTCGATGCAGTTTCGAAGCGTCGCGGGATGAACCCGGTGAAACTTTGCGCAGATCTCCTGCCACCCGGCATTGATCAGCACCCGGCCGTGTGTATCTATGATGGCGACCGAGATCCCGGTGAGGGCGTGGAAATCGCTGAGGAGCGACTGGATCATGGGTATATCGGTGATATCGGCAAGTTCAAGGTTGCCGATATCACCCTCGGGGGAGAGGATGCTCTCCAGTTTAGCCCTTACGCGCTCCTCGCTCTCCTTTAGACGCTCCTGAGCCTCCTTTGCATCTGTTACGTCGTGCACCATCCCGATTGAGCGGACGGGTCGCCCCGAGATGTCCAGGGTGTGCTCACACCGCTCCACAACGTGGCGAACCTCACCGGTATCGGCTCGAATGATCCGGTGCTCGATCTCGTAGCCGCTGCTCCCGCCGGTGATCGAGGCGGAGTAGGTCGCATCGACACTGGCGCGATCCTCCGGGTGGACGAGCGAGAGGAACTCATCATAGGCCGGCGCCCCATCCCCGGGGTCGCGCCCGAAGATGCGGTAGGTCTCCTCGGACCAGACCAGCTCCCCCGTCCTGTGGTCAAACTCCCAGCTCCCGAGATGCGCAAGCCGTTCGGCCTTATGCAGCATCCCCTCCATTCTTCGGGCCTCGGCTTCGGCCCTCTGCCTGCCGGCAACCTGCCTGATCGCGTTTGCAAGTTCAAAAAACTGCGATTTCGGGTCGCCGCCCTTCTGGAGGTAGAAGTCAGCGCCGCTGTTGAGCGCCTCGATCACCACCTCCTCGCGTCCCCTGCCGGTGAAGATGATGAACGGGACGTTTGACCCCGCGCCGCGGATCTGTTTGAGGAGCGTGATCCCGTCCATCTCCGGCATCTGGTAGTCTGAGACTATCACGTCGTAGCGATCGCTAATGATCAGGCGGAGTGCTTCACGGGGGTCTGGAGTGGTGTCGACGGCCATCCCGCCCGCCCGCTCAAGGAAGATCCGGGCGATCTCAAGCAGCGAGGCCTCGTCATCAATGTAGAGGACCCGCACCGGGTCAGGTGGTGACATTGAGGTGAACTCGTACAGAAAGAAGCACTGCGGTTTTTTTATAGGTTTCGGAGGCACCGATGGAGATTGCGCCAGGGCTTGCGAAGAACACAGGCAGAAGGCCCCTGCGAGGGAGGGGGAGCAGTCACAGCCTGGTTTCACCGTGACGCTGGATCTGCACTCCCGGAGACTTTACTGATGGGGAATCACCCCCGCGGGGGCGGGACGGGACTTTCCCCACCCCTGTCTTGACGTGTCACTGAAAACCTCTCTCCGCTGGAACACCCCCGCCTCCTGGCCCTTTTCCAGGGGGCTGGCAGTGCGTGATGATTGCCTCATAGAAGCCGTGCCAGGGGGTGGAGACGGGATCTCCGCGGGTCTAAGTGGGAACCGACGAAGAAAACTCTCTCTCCGTGTTTTCCCCTCCCCTTCTGGAATAGCGTCTCGCAAAAACCAGGTTCATCCTCATGGTGGGGGCCTTCAAACCGAGGCACAGCCGAATGGACCGGTTGATGCCTCCATCTCACCCAATATTTAATAATCCTCACGGCCTACATGATCAGGCAGACTGTGCAGAGTGCATCGATGGTCTAGTGGTATGACTTTGGCCTTCCAAGCCAACAGCCCGGGTTCAATTCCCGGTCGATGCATGGGCCCGTGGTCTAGGTGGTTATGACGTCGCCTTCACACGGCGNNCTGAGTTCGAATCTCAGCGGGCCCACTCTTTTTTTTTTCAGTCGGTTTCCTGTGATAATTGTGAATCAGTGGGAGAAGAGGTCGTTTACTCCCACCTTCTCTGTCAGATCCCTCCACGCCTGAGCCTGAGAGTCTTTTATCAGGCTCACTGCATATGGCGTCCCTGCGGCCGCCTTCAGGAGGAAAGGGTAGTAGCGGCCGACATACTCTTTAACCATCCGGCGGGACGAAAACCTCGGGGCATTGCTCCGGATCGACTCTTTCATCATCCTGACCCATCCGTGCGGGATATCATCGATGGAGCGGTCGTAGTAGAGCGGGACAACCTCCCTCTCAAGAAGGTCGTATATCGCCGCAGCATCGATGCTGTCCCTTGAGTCGCAGTCAGCAGCCTCCCCTCCAAACGCCCAGCCGTTCCTGCCGTTGTAGCCCTCCAGCCACCAGCCGTCAAGGATTGAGAGATTCAGCACGCCGTTGAGCGCTGCCTTCATACCGCTTGTCCCGCTTGCCTCCATGGGCGGCAGCGGGTTGTTCAACCAGACATCGGCGCCCTGCACCAGGTAGCGGGCCACATGATTGTTATAATCCTCTATGAATACAACCCGCCCCCCAAATCCGGGGTCCTGCGTATGCTGGTAGATACGCTGGAGCATCCGCTTACCTTCGGTGTCGGCCGGGTGAGCCTTGCCGGCGAAGATGATCTGGACAGGGCACCAGGGGTTGTTCACGATGCGTTTGAGCCGGTCGGGGTCCTCGAATATGAGGTATGCCCGTTTGTAGGTCGAGAACCGTCTGGCAAACCCGATCGTCAGGACCGACGGGTCCAGAAACGCACCTCCGTTTCCAGGGTTCGTCACCCTGACCTCTCGCATCGTCCACCGGAGCCGCTCCCGCTCCCGGAGCCGGTTGATAAGTTTTGCCTTCAGCCAGAGGTGGAGGTTCCAGAGTTCAGCGTCGGGGATCTCGTCTATCAGTTCCCAGACCAGCGGGTTGTCGTGCTCCGCCAGCCACCCGGGTGCGGTGGGGCCGATGTAGCGGTTGTAGAGCCCCTGCATACGGGTGTTCAGCCAGGTTGGAAGATGTACACCGTTTGTAACGTAGTCTGCTGGCGCCTCATCTCTTCCTGGCCCGTCGTGCCAGAGAGATCTCCACATGTCGGAGGCGACGGCCCCGTTTGCCCGCGAGACGCCGTTGTGGTGCGCCGACAGACGGAGCGCGAGCGCGGTCATGTTGAAACCGGAGTCTGGCTGTTCGGGGTTGGCCCCCAGGTGCAGGAACCGGGTTCGGTCGATCCCGAGCGCAGTGTAATAGGACGCAAAGTATCTCTCGATCAGGTCGATGGGGAAGACATCGTGGCCGGCCGGGACCGGGGTATGCGTGGTGAAGATGGTGGTCGCCCGCACCTCTTCGAGTGCCTCCTCAAACGCCATCCCCCCCTCAACACGTTCCCTGATCCGCTCAAGCAGCGCAAAGGCCGGGTGCCCTTCGTTCAGGTGCACCGCTGAATACTCGATACCGAGGGTGTGGAGCACCTTCCTCCCGCCGATGCCGAGCACAATCTCCTGGCGGAGGCGTTGCTCCAGGCCGTCAGCGTAAAGCCTGGCTGATATGCCGCGGTTCTCTGGATCGTTGCAGGGTATGTCTGTATCCAGAAGGTAAAGCGGTGTCCTGCCGACCTGAACCTTCCAGACGGCGACGTATATGGGCGGATCGATATTGGGAACCCGGACTATAAGGTCATTGCCCTCGGCATCGAGAACACGGCTGACCGGCGCAGCATCGTGGTCGAGCGGCTGGGTGATATCCTCCTGCCAGCCATCCGGGTTGATCTGCTGGCATACGTAGCCCTGGGAGTAGAGAAACCCGACGGCAACCAGCGGTATCCCGAGATCGCTTGCCTCCTTCAAGTGGTCGCCGGCAAGGAACCCGAGTCCGCCTGCATAGATGGGTAACGAATGATGGAGTCCGTACTCCGCCGAGAAGTAGGCGAGCGTCAAAGGGGGGCGATCGGCGTAGTTCTCTGAGAACCATGTTCCGGTTGTGTTCATATACTCCCTGAACCGGTGCATGATGATGTCGTAGCGGTGGCAGTAAGCTGGATTATTTGCCGCCCGGTTCAGGAACTCAACCGGGATCTCACGAAGCATCCGGATCGGGTTGTGGGCGCTTGTCCTCCACGCCTGATGGTTCAGCTGTTTGAAGAGTATCCGGGCTTCCTGGTTCCAGCTCCACCAGAGGTTGTATGCCAGGTCGACAAGTCCGGAGATCCGTTCCGGGACATGATCGAACTGATCGCTGATGGAATCTTCCATGGAACCCTGTCCTCTGATTGCTGGTGTAGTTTTTCTCACAGTTATTATATTCCTTTTGATATCTTCTCCATATCCAGATGATATCGTAATTATTGAGTCATTTGTGGTCTTTTCAACTTCTCCCATAGACCTCTGCCATCCCCGCAAACTCCTGCATGGCCTCTTCCCTCATCTGCTCCGGGCGGAGCCGCCATTCCCAGTTTCCTTTTGCTGTGGCCGGCCGGTTCATCCGTGCCTCCCGCCCGAGACCCAGTATATCCTGCATCGGGATGATGACCGTCTCTGCGGGTGAGAGCATCGCGAGGCGGACGAGGATCCTGTGCACCTGGTCGGCGCTCACAGCCCCTCCTATGTAGCGGAAGAGGAGGTCTTTCTGGCGATCGGTGATCTCGTGCTCGAACCACCCACGGACGGTGTTGTTGTCGTGTGTGCCCGTGTATGTGACGCAGTTTCGGCCGATGTTGTGGGGTGCATGGAGGTTCTCTGCTATATCGCCGTCAAACCCAAACAGCAGGACCCTCATCCCCGGAAACCCGAACAGTGCCATCATCTCGCGGACATCGGGGGTGATGTAACCGAGGTCCTCGGCAATGATCGGGAGGCACGGCCTGCTCCGGACAAGGTGCGTCAGGAGTTCACGCCCCGGCGCATCGACCCAGCGGCCGTTCTGCGCCGTCGCCGCACCGGCCGGGACCTCCCAGTGCTGGACGAACCCCCGGAAATGATCAAGCCGCAGCCTGTCGAGAAGAGCGAGGGCGCGCTCGATCCGGCTCTCCCACCACGAAAACCGCTCTTCCCTGTGCGCCTCCCAGCGGTAGACAGGGTTTCCCCATAGTTGCCCGGTCTCGCTGAAGAGATCCGGTGGTACACCCGCGACGGCAGTCGGCCTCCTCTGCTCGTCGAGTTTGAAGAGTCCCGGGTTTGACCACGTATCGGCGCTGTCGTAGGTGACGTAGAACGGGATGTCCCCGATGACCTGGACATGGCGGGCACGGCAGCAGTCTTTGAACCTCTTCCACTGTCTGTCAAAAACATACTGGAGAAACTTCTCCCTTAAGATCCGCTCGGCAAGTTTCGCGGCGCAGTTCTCCAGCGGCTCCTGCTCCCTGTCCCGGACGGCGACCGGCCATTCTCCCCACGCCCGCCCGGCAAAGTGCTCTTTCAGGGCCACAAAGAGGGCATAATCATCGAGCCATGAGGCGTTATCAACCGAGAACTCCTCGTATCGGTAGTCGCGGCCCCTTTCCCTGAACCGCTCAAACCCCCGGTCAAAGAGTTTGTTCTTGTAGTCGATCACCCGGGGGTAGTCGACCCGGTCAACCGGGAACCAGGGCGGGTCCGCGATATCAGCGGCGTCGAGAAAACCGTCTGCAACCATCTGCTCCGGGCTGATAAGCCAGGTGTTCCCGGCAAACGCCGAGTTGCTCTGGTAGGGGGAGTTGCCGAACGCCGGGAAAGTCGGGTTGAGGGGGAGGATCTGCCAGTAGCGCTGTCCGGCACCGGCGAGGATATCCAGAAACCGCTGTGCCGCGGGACCCACGTCGCCGATCCCGTATGCCGAGGGGAGAGACGTTATATGGAGCAGAACCCCGCTTCCTCGCCGGTTCATCCCCGTCTCGCCCCCTGAAGGGCACGCACGCCCAGGGATACCGCCGCCATCCTGTAGGCCTCCACCCACCGTTCTGCACCGCCATCTCCACGTCCGGCACGCCCGCACATCTCCGTGTAGTGCCCGCGCAGCCTGATACAGATGTTCTGGCTCTCCCAGAGGTCAAGAGGCAGTGCAAGCAGCCTCGCGCAACCGACGATGCGCGGAATCTCTTCGAGTGGGGCGGGGTCGTCAGGTCTGGCCGCCGCCGCGCGGATAGACCTTTCGATCCTCCTCCCCGCTGCCACTGCCAGGGCGGGTATATCGGGCGTAGCGTTCAGGGCCCCCACCTCCTTTGCGATCGCCAGAAATCGGCCTGGGTCAGGGCACCCCTCCTCGAAGATCGAGGCCAGGCACCTGCTCCTGGCATACGCCATGAGGTGGACTGCGGCCCCGGGTAAAGGGACCCCGAGGTCTTTGAGCGTCCGGATCAGGGTTGATTCATCCAGGTAGACCCCGCAGACCGCCTCCTCGATCCCCGGTATCATCTCGCGGGCTATCGCCCACCTCTCCTCGTCGGAGAGGTCTGCTGCGGTATAGAGCCGGCTGAAACCCGCCGGTATCGCCCCGGCCGGATCCGGGCCGGCGAGCGCCTCCCGGATCGCCGCATCGCCGCCGGGTTCGTTCACCCCGAGGACGATGCTATCGATCCCGTCAAAGAGTGCGGCCGTGTCATAGGCCCCCTCTTCTCCCGCAGCGCGGGACCGCAGGTGAACCCTCCCCAGGATACGTCGCCTATCACCGGCGTTCAGGCGGTATGGCCACTCCACCTGGATTGCATGCATCCCGGAGGTGGCCGCTGGGTGTTCAAGGCCAAAGAGGGCGTAGAGGGCGACCCCGGCCGCGATCCGGGGCAGATCGAAAACCCGCGGCCTGATACGGGCGTCGTAGACCTCAGCACCGGTTGCGTGCCCGGGGTCGTTGCCCCTGGCCCGTTGGAGGGTCTCGACGAACGCCGGTTCGAGATCGAGGCCGAGAACCCGCCGGGCGAGATCAATTACCCGTTTTGCGTGGCGTATGACCTGGACGCTCCCCGGTTCTGCAATATCATCGAAGAACCAGCCGCAGCTTGTCTGCATAAGGTTCGCCTGCCTCTCAATCTCGAAGAGCGCCAGGAGCCGTTGCCTGTCTTCCGCAGAGAGGTTGCCGGTGGTGTGCCTCGCGATGAATGCCTCCACAGCCTCATCAGACCAGGTGCCCAGGACGAGGCTGACGGCATCGTCCCGGGCCGTCAGCGGGTCATCGAGGATCTCAGCGAGCGCCTCATCCAGGCGGGGTGTGATGGCGTCCCGGACGATGACGATCGCCTCCCGGAGCGGGCCGCGCCAGGCCTGTGACCACGCAGGGTGCGCGCCGCTGCTGCAGCCGCAGTTCCCTCGCCAGCGTTCAATGCCGTGGGGGCAGCTCCAGGACGTCTCCTCCCGGATGGTGACCTCATGGGTGGGGGGGTTGGCGGCCAGGTAGGCGCCATAGACCGTGAGGCTGACGTTCTGGTGCGATTCGAGCGATCGGAGGCAGTAAGCGAGCGCCATATCCCCGAATTTGCGGTGGTGGCCGTAAGTCTCTCCATCGGTCGCGATATGCACAAGTTCTGAGCGCTCTCCCTCAGGCGAGAACGCCTCGACCAGCCTTTCGGCAAACCGCTCCCCGTTTGAGAGAAGGTCACCGAACGCGACTTCCTGTGAGATCCCGGCGTTGTAGAAGAAGATCGCGATCCTTCGGCCCGAGGGGAGGCGGCAAACATACGGCATCGTCGTATCCAGGCTGTCATCAGTGACCTCTGTCCAGGTTGCCGTCCCCATCTCCCGCACCCTCGCCGCCTGGTGGGGGGCAAGGATGGTGAAGAGGATTCCGGCCTCCGCCATCAGGTCGAGCGACTCGAGATCGACCGCGGTCTCCGGAAGCCACATCCCCTCGGGCATCCGGCCGAACCTTGCCGCAAAGTCGCGGACGCCCCAGACGACCTGTCTCCGCTTATCACGCCGGGTCGCCAGCGGCATGATGATGTGGTTGTAGCAGCATGCAATCGCCGACCCGTGGCCGGCGTAGCGCTCCTGACTCTCATGGTCGGCTGCAAGGATTGCCTGGTAGACCGCCGGGCGGTGGCGGGCGAGCCAGGACAAGAGCGTCGGTGCGGCCGTGAAACTGATCCGCGCGTAGTTGTTAACGATCTCCTCTATCAGCCCGTCGGCATCCAGTATGCGTGCGGCGGTGTTCGGGGCGTAACACTCTGCGGTCACCCGCTCGTTCCAGTCATGGTAGGGGGCGGCGGAGCGCTGCATGCCGACCTCCCCTAGCCAGGGGTTCTCCCGCGGTGGCTGGTAGAAATGGCCGTGGATGCAGACGGCACGCTTCTTCATCCGGTTTACGCCCCCTCGGGGGTGAAGATGACGACCGCAAGAGGAGGCAGAGTGAGCGGGAGCGACCACGCCCGGCCGTGCGCCGGAACCTGTTCCGCTTCCACCCCGCCCAGGTTCCCCACACCGCTCCCGCCGTACTCAACCGCATCGCTGTTGAGCACCTCTCGCCAGAACCCGCCGAAGGGGACGCCTATCCGGTAGCCGTAACGTGGTACCGGGGTGAAGTTGCAGGCGACAAGGACAATATCATCGACCGACCGACCGCGCCGCAGGTAACTTATGATGCTCTTTTCAGCATCCGAGAAGTCAACCCACTCAAACCCTGAAGTGTCGGCATCGCACTCATGGAGGGCGGCTTTGCGACGGTACAGGCGGTTTAAGTCGGTGACCCAGCGGAGGATCCCCTGGTGCGGCGCATACTGGAGGAGGTGCCACTCAAGCTCGGTCTCGTGGCTCCACTCCGACCACTGCCCGAACTCTCCGCCCATGAAGAGGAGTTTCTTCCCCGGGTGCGTGAACATATACCCGAAGAGGAGACGGAGGTTTGCCCTTTTCTGCCACTCATCACCGGGCATCTTTCCGATGAGCGCGCTCTTCTCGTGGACGACCTCGTCGTGCGAGAGGGGGAGGATGTAGCGCTCTGAGAAGGCGTAGGATATGCTGAACGTCAGGAGGGCGTGCCGGTACTTCCGATAGATCGGGTCGAGCGCGAAGTAGTCGAGCGTGTCATGCATCCAGCCCATGTTCCATTTCAGGTCAAACCCTAACCCTCCTGTGGCGCCCGGCGCGGTCACCCCTGCCCAGGCGGTAGCCTCCTCGGCTATGGCGAGCGTATCAGGATAGTTTGCATGGACGGTGTCGTTTAACTTCCGGAGGAACCCTATCGCGTCCAGGTTCTCCCGCCCCCCGTAGATGTTTGGAGTCCACTCACCGGGACGACGGGCGTAGTCAAGGTAGAGCATCGAGGAGACCGCGTCCACCCTTATACCGTCGGCGTGGTAGCGGTCGAGCCAGAACACGGCACTGCTGATAAGAAACGATCGAACCTCGTTTCGCCCCAGGTTAAAGACGTAACTCTTCCACTCCGGGTGGTAGCGCTGGCCTGGCTGCTCGTGCTCGTAAAGGTGGGTGCCGTCAAAGTAAGAGAGTCCATAGCCGTCGGAGGGAAAGTGGGACGGCACCCAGTCCAGGATCACCCCGATCCCGCGCTTGTGCAGGTAGTCGACGAGATGCATGAAGTCCTGCGGGGTGCCGTACCTGCTCGTCGGGGCGAAGTAGCCGAGAGTCTGGTAACCCCAGGAGGCGTAGAGCGGGTGCTCCATGATCGGGAGGAACTCAACATGGGTGAAACCTGCATCGAGCATGTAACTTGCGAGTTCTACTGCGAGTTCCTGGTAACTCATGCACCGTCCCTTTCCATCATCCGGCAGCCGCCACGAGCCGGCGTGGACCTCATAGGTTGAGATCGGAGCGGCAGGGTTGTTAAACTCTTCCCGGCGCCGCATCCACGCCCGGTCATGCCAGGAGTAGGAGGTGTCCCAGATTATGGAGGCGGTCTTCGGCGGAACCTCCCAGTAGTAGGCGAAGGGATCGCCTTTCTCCACCGAGTAGTTGTTGTAGCGGCTCCTGATGTAGTACTTGTAGAGATCCCTGTGGCCGACACCCGGGATAAACCCCTCCCAGATGCCTGACCCGTCGCTCCGCGCCCTTAGCGGGTTTTTCCCGGCCACCCAGCCGTTGAAGTCGCCTATGACCGAGACCTCCTCGGCGTTTGGCGCCCAGACCGCAAAGAATGTTCCTTTAACGCCGCTGGAGATGGCGATGTGCGACCCCAGTTTTTCGTAGAGGCGTGTGTGCGTCCCCTGCCGAAAGAGGTAGACGTCGTAATCGGTTATGAGACTCCCCGTCTTTGTGATATCGGCCAATCTCTGCTGCACGCTCTTCATCCCTCCCCGCCGCCGCCGTCGCGGCCTGCTGCAATAACCTTCCGGTAGACATCGAGCATCCGGTCGGTGACGACACTCCACCGGAACCTCTCCATAACCTTCCGTCGCCCCGCCCGCCCGAGTCGCTGCATGTGTGCGGGGTCATTGATGAGGAGGCATACCCCCCAGGCTATCGATTCCGGACGGACGGGGACCTTGATACCGTCCTTGAAGTTCTCTATGTTCTCGGCGAGCCCCCCGACGTCTGTCGCGACGACGCAACGCTCAGCGCTCCAGGCTTCTGTAAGGACGAGTCCAAAGGGCTCGTTTCTGCTTGGTATGACTACAAGGTCGCAGGCGTTCAGGATCTGGAGGTGCTCTTCGTCGGCGACGTAGCCCAGGAACTGCACGGGAAGACCGGTTGCCATCTTCTCCAGGCTCTCGCGCATATCCCCGGTGCCTGCGAAGAGGAACTGGACGTCCCAGCGTCTGGCGAGGATCGCGGGTATGGCCCGAACCAGGAGGTCGGGCCCCTTCTGGTAGGTGAGGCGGCCGACAAAGAGGACAACGGGTGCAAGGGGATGGATGCCGTAACGTTTCTTCACCTCGCCCGGGTCGACCTGGATGCGGTAGGCGTCGGGGTCGATCCCGTTCGGGATGACGGTGACTTTCCATTCCGGGACGCCATACAGCCACATCACCTCGGTCTTTGTCGAGTTTGATACCGTTGTGACCGCTTTTGCGATGTAGCCGCCATACCATTCTTTGCCTGATATCTCCCGGAACTCCCACCAGCCACCGAAGTTTCCGCCGTTGCGGCCGTACTCGGTAGAGTGGTAGGAGAGAATGGTGTTGCGGTCGCGCAGGACGTGCATCGCCTCAACCATGTGCCAGTCGTGGAAGTGGAGGATGTCAAACGGCGGTGTGTCGTGAGCCCGAAAGGCGTCGAGAAGCATGTTGCTCATCGTCCTGCAGTAGTCGACGATGTTGTCGCCGTAGGGCAGGCAGTAATGGTAGCGGACACCGTTGATGGCTGCATCCTCCCCCTCGCCCCGTGTGAAGAAGTGAACCTCGTGCCCCCCTGCCGCCAGGTGCTCTGCAAGGTGGGTTGCCGCCGGTGCAAGCCCGCCAACCTTGAACCTGGAGTGGAGTGACTCCCAGCTGAAGAATGCTATCTTATACGTTTCCATAGACTGTCTATCCTCTTCTGGATCGTTGACCGGAGTTCGTTGCGGTCGGATATGCCCGAGATCTTCTTTGCCAGGGTTGTATCGCCGATGACTAACTCGATCCAGCGCGTGAAATCTCCGCGATCCAGGTGGTGGTTGACGACCTCGTCGGAGGCGAACTCGAGGATATTTACGAACTCCTGCAGACTGTGAGCGGCGTAACCGGCTGGCCGGTCTTGCGAGGAGAAGTGGAAAGCCTTCTCCGGCGGGACGCAACGGAGCGAGAGGACCACCCGGGGTGAGCGGCTGGCGGGAGCTGACCTCTCCTCCAGGTCAGAGAGGACGCGCATGAAGGAGGCGAAATGGTCGTGGACAGCCTGCTGGCTGGTGGGATGAGACGGTTTTCCGCAGGAGGTCGATCGCATCGCCATCCTGCGCAGGTTTTCGGTGTCAAGGAGGCGGCGCCATACCTGTTTGTCCGCAACAAGGGCTCCAGCATCCTCGAGCGCATTAAGGGCGGACTGCTGGATGATGGTTCGCTGCTGGTTATCGGCGTCGACCGCCTCCCCGATCTCGGAGTGTGGCGAGAACCTGGTGACGGCATCTGACGGGTGTATACTATCCACCCCTTTTGCGGCGAGTGCTGCGGGAAGAGCACGCAGGAATTCCAGGATGCCAGTCTCGGCGCCGATGAAGTCACCGAATACGCGGTAGTCCAGGTAGAGCGTGATGCACTCGCCCGGCGAGACTGAGATCCACTCCGCGTAACGGTCGGCCGTGAGCGGCCATCTGTCCCAGTCGCGCCACGGAAACCTGATGGCGATATCGTCGGCAAGATTGCAGTGGGTTGTGAGGATGGGGAGACCGTTGTAGGTGTAGACGTGGTTTGGGTCAGTATCGAGAACGGGGCCGCCGCTATCACCCTCGATGATGGCTGCACGGATTCCGTTATCCTGGAGCACCTCCGCGGTGGCCGGGGTGATGGGGTAGTCGGTGTGCGCAAACGCCGTTGGGACTGCGGAGAAGTAGTCCTTCATCAGGTCGCGATGCATCAGGATCTCGACCTCGAACTCTCCGGGATCCCTGAACTGGCCGGCGACGCTGTGGTAATAGGTCTCTCCAAGGAGTTCGACGTTCCGGTGCGTGGCCGCACGGGAGAGGAGATCGAGCATATCGGGATACCAGGATTCCAGGAGCTCCACGACGGTGCCGGAGATGCTGAGAGCGCATGCGAACCCCGCCTCAAGGAGGTTGATCAGGATCTCTGTTGCCGGTTGGAATGAGCGGTCGATGACCACACCCAGGTCTTCCTTCAGATAGGGGTCAAAATAAGCCTTCTTTACGTCTTTTAACCCCTTTGCCATACCCGATCGAAACCCCGGATTTAGATAACAGGGATAGTGGATATCAAACCCGGGGCAGACTGCTGGTGGAGTTTGCCCCTCGCTTTTCATTGGAGATAGATGGCCCTTTCCGTGCATATAAATATCGGTGATACGAATATCACCAATCCTTCCGCCCCCGACCCCTGGAGGCCCGGAGCGTTCACTCATGGTTTTACACCCTCAAATCACCCTCTCCCCCTCTCTCTGCGTCTCACCTGGAGACATATCCATCCATGGAGAGGTCTATCAAACCCGGGAAGTATTGGTTGATGCACCTGCTCGTCACATCCAGAAACGATCGAAACAGCCTTCTGTCCCCGCTCCTTTATCCTCTTTCAGGATAGAATCAAATGGAAAAACCGCACAACGCAGAGGGGGGAGCAGTGTGAGCCGCGATAGATTTCTTGTTAGGAGGATGGGGCGGGAGGAGGTTGAGATTGCCGTTGACTGGGCGGAGCAGGAGGGATGGAATCCTGGAATTCACGATGCAGAGGCCTTCCACGCCGCCGATCCGGAGGGGTTCTTCATCGCGGAACTCGATGGTGAACCCATCGGATCGATCTCGGTCGTCAACTACAGCGAGGCGTTTGCCTTCGCCGGCCTGTATATCGTGAAGCCGGATTACCGGAACCGGGGCTACGGGAGCAGGTTGTTTGCTGCCGGGATGGCTCATGCAGGGAATCGCAACACCGGTGGCGATGGTGTCGTTGCGATGCAGGAGAAATACCGTGCGCGGTCAGCGTTTATACTTGCATACAGAAACATCAGGTTCAAGGGCACTGGCGGTGGCAGCGAACCCGAAGGCTCGGTCAGGTGCCGGCTCGGTCAGGTGCCGTTTGACCGGCTTGCCGCGTACGACGCCCGCCACTTTCCTGCGCCGCGCCCCCGCTTCCTTGCGGCCTGGATCCGGCAGAAAGGAACCTGTGGCCGGGCTGTTCTCGATGACAACGGAATGATCACGGGGTACGGCGTCATCCGAAAATGCCGTAGCGGCTATAAGTTCGGGCCGCTTTTTGCTGACACGCCCGAAATTGCAGAGGAGATCTTCCTCACCCTCTCTGCGCAGGTGCCGGGCGAGGCGATCTACCTCGATACGCCTGAACCAAACGCCGAAGCCGTGGCGCTTGCCCGCAGGCACGGAATGGTCGCCGTCTTTGAGACCGCCCGGATCTACACGAAGGCAATCCCTGACCTGCCACTTGCCGAGATCTTCGGCGTGACCTCGTTTGAGGTCGGCTGACGATCCATACCCGCCCCGACCACAACATTCTAAACATATCTCTCCCGAGTACCCTCCAGGAAGTGTTTACTGTATGGACTACCTGGAAGAGTTTCCAGTTCTCTTCATCGATGACGAACTGCACTCGGATACCGCGGAAGGCAGGGCTTCGCGGGAGATAGTAAAAGAACTGAAAGATGAGGATTTCCCGGTCATCGAAGCGCTTACCGCCCGCGACGGTCTTCATGCATTCCTATCGCACCCCCATGTAAGTTGTATAATCATCGACTGGGACCTCACCCCTGAACCTGCCGACGGCATGCTCACCGCTGCAGACCTGACCGCCATCATAAGGGAGCGTAACCCGAAGGTCCCGATATTCTTGAACACTGAGAAACTGGCGATTTCCGCCATACCGCTCGGCGTCATATCCAGGATCGACGGCTACATCTGGAAACTTGAGGATACACCTGCGTTCATCGCCGGGCATATCAAGCGTGCGGCAAAGAACTACCTCTCCGACGTCCTCCCGCCGTTCTTCCGGGGATTGATGGACTATGTTGAAGATTACCGCTACTCCTGGCACACCCCGGGCCACATGGGCGGGGTCGCGTTCCTTAAAAACGCAGCAGGCCGAATCTTCTACAACTTCTTCGGGGAGAACACCCTCCGGGCCGACCTCTCGGTCTCGGTCCCGGAACTCGGGTCGCTCCTTGAACACTCCGGAGTTGTCGGGGAGGCCGAACGTAAGGCTGCGGAGGTCTTTGGAGCCGACCGGACTTACTTTGTCACAGGGGGCACGTCGGCCGCGAACAGGATCGTGTGGCTTGCAACCGTCACACCCGGAGACCTCGTCCTTGTGGACCGGAATTGCCATGCGTCGGTTATGCACGCGATCATCATGACCGGCGCCATCCCTGTCTACCTAATGCCGGCCCGGAACGACTACGGGATCATCGGTCCCATCAGGAGCGGCGAGATTCGTCCGGAGATCATCGCTGAGAAGATCAGGAGATGCCCCCTCGTTGAGGATCCCGCATCGCACCCGGTTCGACTGGCCGCGATCACAAACTCCACCTACGATGGGATCTGCTACAGCACGGAGCGGATCGAGGAAAGTCTGCGGGAGATGGTCGAGTACATTCACTTTGATGAGGCGTGGTCGGGCTATGCCCGGTTCCACCCCCTCTACACCGGCAGATTCGGGATGCGCAGAAGCACAGATCCTGCCGACCCGACGGTCTTTGCCACCCAGTCCACCCACAAGGTTCTGGCCGCCTTCTCGCAGGGCTCGATGCTCCACGTCCGTCAGGGGCGGGGCGCTGTTGACCACGCCCGGTTCAACGAGGCGTTCATGATGCTCACCTCCACATCGCCCCAGTACACGATCATCGCATCCCTGGACGTTGCCACAAAGATGATGGCCGGACACTCGGGGAAGTTCCTGGTCGAGGAGGCGCTCGAGGAAGCCATAGTCTTCCGAAAGAAGATGGTGGCGGTGGCCGAAGAGATCCGGGCAAGCCCTCTATCCCCTGAGAACTACTGGTGGTTCACCGTCTGGCAGCCTGACTGCATCATGGACCAGGAGACGGAGAAAGGAGATCAGGTGCTCCAGGAGGACGCCGGCTGCTGGCTCCTGAACCCCGATGAGGTCTGGCACGGGTTTGACGGGATCGAGGAGGGTTACGCCATGCTCGACCCTGTCAAGGTGACCATACTCACCCCCGGGATAGGGGCGGACGGAGGGATGGAGGAACGGGGGATCCCGGCTGCAGTCGTCACGAAGTACCTCCGGGAGAGCGGGATCGTCGTCGAGAAGACGGGGTATTACTCGTTTCTTGTCCTCTTCACGCTCGGTATAACGAAGGGCAAGTCAGGGACGCTGCTTGCGGAACTATTCCGGTTCAAAGCGCTTTACGACGGCAACAGCCCGATCGAGGAGGTCTTTCCAGACCTGGTGCGTCAGTATCCCGCCAGGTATGCGGGGCTCGGGCTTGCGGACCTCTGCCGGGAGATGCACGGGTTCCTCCGGGCGGAGTCAATCCCGGTGGTTGTCCGGGACGTCTATTCGAGGCTTCCGGAACCGGTGATGACGCCGGCAGAGGCATACCGCCGCCTTGTGCGGGGCGAGGTGGTGCAGGTGCCCGTGTCCTCGCTTGAAGGGCGAACCGTGGCGGTGATGGTGGTGCCCTACCCGCCCGGCATCCCGGTCATCATGCCGGGGGAACGGTGCGGCCAGGAGACACGGGCGGTTGTGGATTACCTCGAGATCCTCCAGGAGTTCGACGCCATGTTTCCAGGGTTTGAGAGCGATGTGCACGGCGTGGACGTCGTTACGAGGGAGGGGCGCCGGGTCTATTACGTCTACTGCGTCAAGGAGTGACGCCGGTCAATCCCGCACGCTGCCGCGGGCGAGCGAGGCGAAGATTCCCGGGGTGCAGAGGGCGGCGAAGGCGAGGAAGATCACGGTCGCGAAGAGGTACGATGAGGCCACGAGGCTGAGCGAGACGGCGTCGAGGTCGAACTCTGCTGCTATCGACGGGAGCGCGATGTTCACCGCCGAGCTCATGAACGGGGTGAGGAACGAGGCGAGGGTGGCGATGATGAGGACGGTCCGGCGCTGGACGGCAACGGGGGCGGGCATGGGGGTGCTTTGACGCGGCACGTACCGGGGTTGGGGACGGCCGGGATGTAAAGGGTAGTGATATCTATCGTGCTCTGCCGGTGTTCACGGGGGTGAGGAGGGCCGGCGGCCGGGCGGAGGTCGATGATGTCATCGATCTTCACGGTGCTCACGCCCCGGACGTCCCGTCCGTTGCACTCACGAATCGTCGCAAGTCACCCTTTCGGCGTATCGACTCCTTTCCCTGCCGGGAAGCCGCACAGCAGAGCCCGGCGGCTTTTCGAATTTCTATTCCTAACCCATTGCGTAGCCTCCGCGACGCAGACCGCATGATTTTCCTCGCCGCTGGAACAGTCTTCCTTCTCTGTCCGTGCTCCCCGCAGCCGGATCGATCGTCTCACTTTCACAAACAGCCAACGGACATGTAGATGATTGTGAGAGAAATGCTATATAAGCCCGGGTCTATCCTCTTATGCGGAAGCTCAAAACAGCGTTCACAAAACCGCGGAGGCTCACCCCATCCGTCCAAGACCGGATGAGCCCCCCATGCCCGAAGGCGAAAGAGTTGTTCGCATTCCATGTATTTGGGTGTACCTCTTTTTGCCTCCGGAGAGGTTATCTGAGGAAAAACAAATGAATGGAAACATTGGAATGCTGGCACTCTCCGCGCTCCTCGCCGTGCTGCTGGTGAGCGTGGGCGTTGTGCCGGCGATGGCGTGCGAACCTGGAACGGTTTGTGGAAGTGAAGAAACTGCTAGTATAGTGAAATTACAACTGAGCTGATTGGAATAGAAAGGGAAGAACTCCTTGGAATGGCTCTTGCAAATGAGGAATTCACACAACAACACGAGGAATTGCTGAATAATGGATTTATGCTAGGAGAAAGCAGGACATATAGCACTCTTATCACCTCAGAAGATGGTTCCTCAGTGGAGTTCATAGTAGTGGCGAACCAGTACGAATCGCAACAGGATGAGGTTCAATGCCTTGGATATTTCAAAAATCCTGAAACAGGCGCGACTATTGTTATACAAGGTGGTATTATGTCTTGTATTGAGTGTGCCGCGGGGATCGTAGGAGGTGGATTGGCGTGTACTTTAGTCTGTATCGGTACAGCTGGGACAATTGTTCTTACGCCAGCTTGTGCTGCTTGCATCTTGTTAATGAGTGGGGCAGCGTTTTGCCCGTGCAACGATTGTGCCTGCCAGGCAGGATTTGAAGATAACTGTGCCGCATACGAGGAACTATGTTCTTAGACTGGTGGGAAAAGACATGCAAAAAGGTGGGTTCGACAAGGAGAGGCACGGCAAAATAATCATTGCCATCTCTCTTTTTTTTATCCTGATTGGTATCGTTGGCGGTGGCTTATTCGAGCGCGATTTTTCTATCTCGGTGATAATTATCAGTGTTGCCGCGCTTGCTGCTGGAATCGTATGGCGCATGAACAGGAATCTGGGTGACATGCCTGTTTTATTCGTTATAATCGGATTTTGCATCATGCTTGCATATATCTGGACGGGAGTGGTTTCCGGTAACTTCCTGTGGATAATACTTGGTATTATACTTTCGGTTCTCTGGATGCTCCTCGTAATCAGGGAGAATCCAACAATAATCAAAGGAAAAAGAGGTGACGCTGATGATGAGTAGGGTTTGTATTTTTTTATGTGTGGTACTGTCTGTTTTGGGTGCTGGGTGCATTACAGGAAGTCAAATATCTCTCACCGATCATCTCCAGCCCGAAACGTATCACCTTACATATGATAGTACGGTAGGGGATACATTCACCTACAATGTTACGTCCACTGTCGAAGAACCGAAAACGACTGTGTTGACTCACATTCTGACAGTCGTTTCCGATATAGAACGCGATTCCATTGTACTACAGTCGCATTATCGAAATTATTCGGGGAATTGCGTACTTAATGACGATGAATTCACTTTTACAATTCCCGATGGCGCATCGGTGGTGTACGCGTGAAGATTGATTATATCGTCAAAGAGGAACTCTTGCGCTCACTCGCAATCTACTGGATATTGTTTCTCATCATTGCTATTCCCACCGTGGGTGGCTACTTGCCGTTATCCACGGCTTCTGCATTTCCTCTGGCAGCGATCCTCACTGCAATATATTTCTGTGTCATGGTGTGGTACAGGCGGAATGAAAATCTGCACGATCCCAACCCCATAAGCATTCTCCGTCATGCTCTCCGGTCGGGAGAACAGCGAGAGGAGAAGACGAAGCAGAGAAGAGCCATCGTTGAGAAGGCGGTCGATGCCTTCCTTGTCGTCACGATCTTCCTGATCTATCTCTACGCGTCCTTTGCATACTCCATCAGCCAAATCTACTGGCTCCCCGTCCTTATCCTCATCGGCCTGTTCCTGGCGCGGATTATCTTCACCGACGGCGGCGAGCGCCGCGTCACCCTTGCACGATTGGTTGTCTTCTACCTCATAGCAGCCGCGATCCTTGTTTTGCGCTACCTGGCACTGGGGTATCTCGTTCTTCCCCTCCTCCAGGCAATCGTGCTTGTCGGCATCATTACTTTTCCCATTCTCTACATCTGGGAACGGCGACGCACACCGAAGGGAAAGGACTGATGGATGTGCTCTGCGAATGACGGAGGGCTCACGACCGTAAAAGCAGTGCAGGTACTTGCCGTTCTGCTCATCGCATGCACTCTGTGCATTCCTGCAGCCGCGACCTCAACGATCTCCCTCGAATACTACCACATGGACCGGTGCCCGGACTGCAAGCTGACTGATCCGCTGAACGCGGACCTGGAAGGCGCCTATGACGGCGCCCTCGCGATCGAATGGATCGACGTCGAGACCGTGGAAGGGTGGGAGCGATGGTCTTCTCCGGTTTCTCGCCCTGCCTGATGGCAATCCTCGGATTCATCCTGGTCTACGTCACGGGGTCTGGCAAAGGGTTGAGAAGCAGTCTCCTGAACTCTGTAACGTCAACTACCGATATGACGCTGCTCGGCATCTCCTGGAGCAAATACGGGTATAACCCCTATGCAAAAGATCAGATTATTCACAATGAGCCGGAACCCGTTGACATAAACGGGTATACAGGGCTGATCTACGAGACCGAATCGGACCGGCTGATCGCCTGGACAGCGGCCGAGAACGCTACGTATCACGTGCGTGGGTCTCTCGACCGCGAAGAGTTGATCCGGGTGGCGCGGTCTATTCCCTGAAAACCACCACCATCTCATTTTACAGGGAGGGGAGTCGGACGACAACTCCGTCTTACCGTAGACCACAAGCCCAGCCACCACGATCACCGGCGGCAAGAAAACAGTATTCGGAGCCGGGAACGAACTCGGCGCCCTCTCCCACCGGCCCGTCGGCCAACACCGCCGATAAAACAACCCTTCTTCTCTGCCCCCGTCCTCCAGAGCAGGATCGAGCGCTGTGCTTTTGTGAATGACCGGCAAACGTGTAAAGAGATCGGATTCTCGGTATCTACCTGGCATGGGACTGGAGTGCAACGCGGAGAAAGCCTCACGCGAACGCAGGGCAGGAGTAAGGAATCCAGCGAGGTAATCTCTCCTCAAACCCCATTTACCCAGACGTTGCTCGCTGTATCGGAGAGTTCGCCCCAAAACTCCTCAACCGGGAGGGGCACGCCCAATCATACCTGATGGTGCTCACGCTCCGACGGCACATCTGAAGAATCGGTTGGACCCGGTCTTGTCCCGGCAGAAGACCCGGGCCAACCCCGAAAAAGAGTGGTTATTCTTCCTTCAGCATCGCGTTGATCGCTGCCGCCGCACGCTTCGCCGAGCCCATCGCCTCGATCACCGTCGCCGCGCCGGTGGCGATATCCCCGCCGGCGTAGACGTGGGGGATCGACGTCCGGCCGTTCTCATCGACTACGACGTTCCCCCTCCGCCCGCGCTCAAGCCCCGGGATCAGGGAGACGAGGAGCGGGTTCGGGCTCGTGCCGATCGCCTGGATGACCATGTCCACATCGAGGGTGAACTCGCTCCCCTCGATCGGCTCCGGCGACCGCCGGCCGCTTGCATCCATCTCGCAGAGAGACATCTTCACGCACTCTATCCCGGTGACACCGCCTTTGCCCAGGATCCGGATCGGGTTTGTGCAGGTGAGGAACTCAATCTCCTCCTCCTTTGCGTGGACGACCTCCGCCCTCCGTGCCGGCATCTCCTCCTCGCCGCGGCGGTAGATCAGGTAGACCTTCGCGCCCAGCCGGCGCGCCACCCTGGCAGCATCCATCGCGACGTTTCCGCCGCCGACCACCGCCACACGCCCGGCGTGAAGGACAGGGGTGTCGTATTCGGGGAAGGCGTCGGCGTGCATCAGGTTCACCCTCGTGAGGAACTCGTTTGCGGAGTAGACGCCGTTTAAGTTCTCGCCGGGGATGCCCATAAACGCAGGAAGCCCTGCGCCCGTTGCCAGGAAGACCGCGTCGTAGCCCAGGAGTTCATCGAGACCGACGCTCATCCCCACCAGGTGGTTCTTCTTCAACCGCACACCCAGGGCAAGCACCTGCTCGATCTCTGCCCTGACTATATCCTTCGGGAGTCGGAACGCAGGGATACCGTAGGCCAGGACACCCCCCGCCTCGTGCAGCGACTCAAAGATGGTTACGGCGTGGCCGGCACGGGCCAGTTCTGCCGCGGCGGTCAACCCCGCCGGGCCTGAGCCAACAACCGCAACCCGCTTTCCGGTCGGTCTCGCCACGTCGGGGAGGGTCGGGTTGTTCTGCCTCTCCCAGTCGGCGACGAACCGCTCGAGTGCGCCGATCCGTATCGGCGTCTCTTTGTTGCCGAGGACGCAGACACCTTCGCACTGGGTCTCCTGCGGGCAGACCCGGCCGCAGATGGCAGGGAGCATATTCTGCTCCTTGATGATGGCAGCCGCTTTCCTGTAATCCCCGGCTGCCACTTCCCGGAGGAAAGCCGGGATATCGATGGTCACCGGGCAACCGCTGACACAGAGCGGCTTCTTGCACTGGAGACAGCGCTCCGCTTCTGCCATGGCCTCAGGAGCCGTCATGCCGCAATCGACTTCACCAAAATCGCCAAGACGCTCTTCTATGCTGCGGTCATGCATGGTGGCCACCCCCGCACCTGCACTGGTGCTCCTGG
>DAFR01000107.1:0-2920 GCA_002497965.1 Methanomicrobiaceae archaeon UBA436
TTGTAGCCGTTCCGATGCGCTTTCCGCGCATCGGTGCGTTCGTACTGGGCAGCTCCTGCCTGCTGGAGGGCCTCTGCGAGCATCACCTGGTTGAGGAACCAGGTGATGAGGGTCTTCATGCCATTCTCATTATCGGAAAGATAATCTTCGATTAACGCTAAGGGATCCATGGCCCTGTTTCTCCTTTGTCTAAATCTAGGTTGGATTCAGGGCCAATTCAATTTTACAGAACTTTCGTTACGCTACCGCGAGAGGTGGATGAGTGGCGAAGAATTGCTAACTGCGAGCGGCATAAGCGATGTCCCGGTCGAGATCCTCGTCGGCGTAATGCCGGGGGATCTTCCGTGCCCCGAGTAGTTCCTCCCACTCCCACCGGGTCATTCCCGCAAGCGCCGCCGCCTTCCCGGAGGAGAGAATGCCCCGCAGGTAGAGCGCCACGGCAAGCTCCCGCTGCAACTCGGCGGCAACGGTGTCGGGAGGGAGCCGAAGCGCCTGTACGATATCCTGGGGGACGGTGATGGTAACATCGGCCATAGCAGTTTCACCTGATAGATAATGGATGGGAGGGAGAACCGATAAATCTGATGGTGAACGGAGGCCGGAGAGGTCCCCTCTAATACACCCTCTTCTCCGGGACTGCCCCCCGCACCCCGCCCCGGGGGTCTTCGACGTCGCCGGTATAGCGGGGGATGACGTGGACGTGGAGGTGCATCACCGTCTGGCCGGCGGCTTTGCCGGCGTTGACGCCGACGTTGAAGCCATCGGGGTGGAACCGACCGTCGAGGAGGGTCTTTGCCTCCCGGAGGAGGGCTAGGAGGGCGGCGAGTTCCGCGTCCGTCGCGTCGAAGAAGTCCGCGACGTGCCGATAGGGGATGAGGAGGAGGTGGCCGGGGCTCGCGGGGTACCGGTCATAGCGGGCGTAGCAGAGGTCGTTTGCGAGGACGATCTCTTCTCTCTCAGGGTTGCAGAAGGGGCAGCCTATACCACCCATGCCTCGTACCCCCGGACGTGGATTAAGTAGGCACACTTCTCGGCGAGGCGGTCGATGGCCCGATCCTGCCAGTCGCTCTTCGGTGCCTCGAAGCCGAGGAGCGAGACCGCGATCTCCCGCTCGAAGGGACGGGGGGCGTGGTCGTGGAGCAGGTCCCAGTAGCCGATGATGCAGTTCCGCCGATCTTCGAGGAGCGCGGGGTCGGGGATGCGGTCGCGTTTCTTGGCGTTGACGGAATCGAGGGCGGGGAGCAGGTTCCAGAGGTCGTTGTTCTTCCAGACCGAGAACGGGAGGACGTGATCGATATGCATCGCCTCCGGCGAGCGGATGGGCCTCCCCGACCAGACACAGGTGAGTGCCCCCTCCTCTGCAAAGACTGACCGGTAAATGTTCCGTGCATCCGCGATCGCCCGCTCGGTCGTCGGTGTCCTGGTGAGCAGCGAGAGCATGCACTCCTCGGTGACGGTCCCCGTTTTGTCCGCGGCCGCGGTGAACTCGGCCCACTTCTTCAGGAGACACTCCTCCCCGGAGATGAACCCCCCGAAGTGCTCGAAGACCGTGCAGAGGTCGCGGGAGAGGGAGAACCGGCCGGAGTGCTCGATCAGGTAGGCCCGGTCGACGGGACTCTCCCCGGAGAGCCGGTACTGTGACCGGTCATAGTCGAAGACCGAGTAGTGCTCCTTTGACTGCGAGTAGCCGAGGTGCTTCATCGGCATCTCCGTGATGGTCTTCCGGACCGCTTTCACGAGCGTCCGGAACGCGGGCCGGACCTCGGCCGGCATGGTGCCGCGGGCATAGTCGTTGTAGAAGACCGAGATCCCGCCCCGGTCCCGGTAGTAGTCGATGACCGGCACGAAGTGCTTCCGGAACGAGACGGCCCTGCCGGTCTCCTGGTCCGGCGTCTCTCCGTTCTTCTGCGGGATGAACGCCGGGGATGCAAAGATCGGGTAGTAGTAGAGCAGCCACTTCTCGACGAGCAGGCCGAGGGGAAACGAGACCTGATCGCCGTCGTCCTCCCGCAGGTGCGAGGACTGCTGGCAGATCTCGATGACGCCCCGGAGGAGGGCATACTTGTAGGTCGCGTCGGCGCTGTCGCGCTCGATGATGTTGTTGATCCGGCGGTACTGGGCGAGATCCATTTTGTTAGAGATCGGGGGGCGGGGTGATATGGGTGTTGGTTTGGGTTGATGGGTGTTCTGCCGGCAGCGTCCCGTTGTCCTGAATGAGACGAGCCCCGCTCACCGGATCACCAGCGCAGGCAGCTTCCCGCTGTGCGCCTCGGTATCTCTTCTTCAGGACCTCCTCAACAGCTCCCGGGTGCTCGTCGACGATCATCCACCCGTACTGCAATTCCCACCTGGAGGAGAGAAGCGCCCATACCGGGTACTTGGCGGTATGACGGGTCGCAAGCTCCCGGTATCGGCCGTGGAGGGTGTTCTTGCTCCCGGCGTATGTTCCTGCCGACCCGATGTAGATTGTCGGGCAGTCGCCGATCTTTGAGAGCCGGTTGAGTCGGCTGCAAAGAAACCGGCCTGCCATGTCCCAGCCGATTGACTCGGCCAGAGCGACGGCCTTCTCGCGGACCTCTTCTGCCGGAGTTCCACGCCGGTGAATCCGGATGACGTAAACCCCCTTTCGCTTCGGTGGTTCTGCGTCCTGAAACCGCGTAAACTCAAACGCATCGAAGAGGCCGTTGCAGCAGTTGCCTTCCACTGAAGATTCTTCCCTCATGGACTACTGTCACCGGTAGTAGTTCTTATAGCAGTCATTACAGATTGGGCGGGTTTTTGTCGTCGTATGCTTGGTCCCGCACATATGACAGACCTTCTCCTTGTAGTCCGGATTGTTGAACCGGGCCCAGGACAATGCATGGCTGTGCATCTTTGCCCCCTGTGGTTAGTTCGCCTCGTAACTCTGCAGAATCAGGGG
>DAFR01000107.1:2982-3321 GCA_002497965.1 Methanomicrobiaceae archaeon UBA436
AATCGTATCGGGATCGATCTTCACCCAGATGACAATCTCTTTTTTCTGAACGCCTATGGTCACACAGGCAAAGTTCTTGATCCGTTTGAACGCTACGTAGTACTTGAGTTCTTTTGTCTGGACGTCGTCCCCAAGTGCTTCAATGAAGGCTCTCAACGCTTCAAAGCGGTCCTGAAGGACTACATCCGAGCGTGCAAGATCTTCAGCGAACTTTCTATGAGCTGATTTCGATCCGCTGCCGCCATTGGATGTTGTAGCGACATTCTGAGCAGTGGTTGCATTTATGAGTTCAAACAGCAGGAGGTTGTCTTCGAACTGCCGGTAGCGGATGAGTTCGAC
>DAFR01000107.1:3393-3707 GCA_002497965.1 Methanomicrobiaceae archaeon UBA436
TCTAATTTCTCTTCGTAGACCTTCCCCAGTTTCTTGAGAATCATCAACTCGAACTCGCCTTTATGGTCGAGAAGCCAGTCCAGATAGTAGAGGCCCTGGTTGATGACGTTTTCATTGATGGCTCGTTTGTATTCGATGATGACCGGGAAACCGTTCTCATCGATGCCCAGGGTATCGATGCGACCACCGTGCGTCTTTCCGGTGGAGTATTCGCTCTCAAGGAACGTGATACCGAGCAATTGCTCCAGGTTCTTCTCGATGTAGACCTGGAGAGATTTTTCAAGTGCGACCGAAGACCCCTTGAGTTCACAGGC
>DAFR01000129.1:0-5986 GCA_002497965.1 Methanomicrobiaceae archaeon UBA436
CTCGCCGATCGTGTAGCGGTGATGCAGGAGGGGAGAGTTGTCCAGACCGGCACGCCTGATGAGGTCTTCCGGAAACCTGCCACCGGGTTTGTCGCCGCCTTCACCGGTATGGAGAACGTATACTGCGGGGTTTCAAGGGTTCTGAACGGCGAGGCGACGATCGACCTCGGCGGGATCACCGTCCGGACGGCCAGCGAGATCGAGGGTGAGGTCTGTGTCGGTATCCGGTCGGAAGAGGTGATTTTGTCCCGCGAACCTTTTGAGTCAAGCGCTGCAAACACCTTCCCCGGCATGGTGACCGAGATCCAGAGGAACGGCACGTTTTCAAGGGTCTTCGTCGATGCCGGGGTTACATTCGTTGCCGTCCTGACACCGCAGAGCGTCGAGCGCCTGCGACTGGCCGAGGGTGTAGCGGTCCAAGTCACATTCAAGGCCTCGGCCGTCCACGTCTTTCTGCGGTAAGAGCAGGCCATTCCTCCCGGCCAGAAGGAGCGGCCGGATGGGGGAAGAATCCAACGAGATAACAAAACGAACGTCTTCTGCAGCTGACCACCCCCGCCACCCGGCCGATAGGAGGGGCGGAAACGCCCCCGCCGTGTCATGACACGCTCCAGAAAAAGCAGAATAGGGGCCGGGATGTGCCCGCCGCACTTATATCTTCTTAAACCGGCTCTTCGGCGCGCCGCACCGGGGACATTTCCAGGTCTCTGGCAGGTCTTCGAAGGCTGTGCCGGGTTTAACACCGTGTTCAGGGTCGCCGAGAGCGGGGTTGTAGACGTAGCCACACTGTGTGCACCGATACAAATCCATCGTATCATCACCTCATTCCCTGCCGGCCGCCGGGACGGCGAGGGGTAATATCTCGTTTACTTCCGCTTCAGGATAAGTGCTCCGGTCACGATACCGGGAAAGGAAGTTCCTTTCCCGTGCAACCGTCGAGGACGATCGAGCGCTCACCGCGCTCCGATGCAAACCGGATCACGTAGACCGGGTAATAGATCGTCTCAAACTCGATAATCTCGGCCGTTGGCTCAAGCCCTTTCAGGATCGTCCGGAGCGACGACTCCGTGACCTTCGCCTCCAGGCTCTCACCCCGAAGAGGCTCCATGGGGAGGCCGCAGGCTCCAGCCCGGAGAGAAGAGAGTGGCGGGACATCCTCTGTCAGGAGAGGTACGTAGACCGTGGTTTCACCGATTGTCTTTACCTCTGTTATGAGTTTCGCATCCGAAAGACTCTTTATCGCTTTCTTCACCGCGGCCGGCGGAAGGTGGGTCTCGGCCTCGATCTCGACGGGCGTCGATCCTCCGTTTGCAAGCCCGGCAACGACCCTGATCGCGGCCTCATCGAGCCCCAGGAGTTCAGAGAACCCCGGCCTGACCTTCAGCCCCCGGTCTATATCGACGATGCAGCCGGTGCAGCCATCGATGATGAACGACGCTGTCTTTGTGGTCTTCCGCAGAAGTCCACCGATGTAGCGGACATTCACCCGATGTAACGGCCGGTAGACCTGCTCCCCCGAGACTATCCGTTCCTCGGGTTCCAGGACCCTGAACCTGCGTTTTCTCTTCTCCCTGGCGATGTCGAGCGCTTCCTCACGGATCAGCATCGGGACAACCGCGTTCCTCGTGATGGGGGGTTCCATCATGGGCGGTTCCGCTTCCTCCTGCTGCGGTTTGCCGCCGCAGGGTTCGGCCCGGCGCCGATCTCCCGGCCGGACCGGCTGCGCCGGCACGAGCCTTGGCGTCTGCCCGCCGTGCCTGCATATCCGGTTCCGGAATCGCATCTTCACCTTTCCGCGGGAGAGTCCGCCCATAACAAAGAACTCTCCTGGCTCGAGTTCCGTGAGTTCGGTGACCTCTTTACGGGATGAGAAGAAGAGACTGACCGCTTTTAGATCGTTTTCTATCGAGAGTTTCCCGATGATCTGGTTGTTGCACTGGGAGAGGACGTTTTTTGTCACAAGAGATGGCCGCTGGGTCGCAATCAGCAAGCCGAGCCCTCGTTTTCGCCCCCGGCGGGAGATCTCCTCGATCTGCTTGATGGCGTCTCCTGATTGCGGGATGAACTTGTCCGCTTCCTCCAGGACCAGAAGGAATGGTTTCTTCAGTCTGCTCTCCAGGTTGTAGAGTACGTCGGCGAGTTGGGCCACCTTATCCCGCATATTGGTCTCCGAGACGTCGAAGATCACGGCAGTCCTTGAACAGATCGCCTCCTGCATGACGTCCCGGAGGTTTGCCCGCTCGATATCCACGTCACGATCATCGCCTGAACCGATCCTGATGAGGGGGAACCGTTCCGCAAGCGAGGAGTACTCCCCCTCCGTATCGACGAGGCAGAACCCGATCCTCGCCTGCAGGAGCTGTTCGCAGATCACCGCGATGCCCCAACTCTTCCCGGCGCCAGACTGCGCTATGATGCACGTTCTTCCCGTGACGAGTTCCTGGGCGTCGACGGCAACGTCATGGTCACCGTCCTTTCCGATCACCAGCTCCATCCGCTCAAAGAGATAACAGGGTGCCCGGTCTTTTAACGCTTCCTCTTCGGATCAGAGGGTCTGGTTCAAGCAAATTAGAGGCCTTCCCCCCTATTTTTGTTCCTGGAGAGCGAGAGAAAGACCCCGAAGACCGAGAGGGCCGTGAACGCCTGAAATAGCAGTCGCAGGCTCTTCATGAACTCCGGGAATACTTCCGGGGTGACGGTCGTCGACCCCATGATTACAGCAAAGACCACCAGGACGGCCCCCATGCTCAGCATCATCCCGAGCGAGCGCATCGTCGCTACCATCGCCGATGCGCTCCCGTAGAACCGTTTCTCCACGCTCCCCATGATAGCGGTGGTGTTCGGGGAAGAGAACAACCCGACCCCCGTCCCCACCAGGAACAGTAGGGCGAGGACCTGTGTGATCGGTGTCGTCTCGTTGAGCAGCGAGAGTCCGAAGAGTCCCATGGCAGCAACCCCCATCCCAAGCGAGGCCAGCAGCCCTGGCTCCACCCGGTCGGCCAGTCGTCCTGCCGCCGGGGCGACGAAGACCTGGACGATCGGTTGTATCAGTAGGAGCGTGCCTGCGGCGGCGGGTTCGTATCCCCGGACATACTGGAGGTAGAGAGAGAGGAGGAACGCGACTGCATACGTTGCGCTGTAGTTGATCAGGGCGGCAACGTTAGAGGCTGCAAAGACACGGTTCTTCTGGAGTAGTGAGATCGGCAGAAGGGGGTCTGGCCGGTGCTGCTCCACCCGGAAGAAGACCACGCCAAGCACCAGTGATGCCGCAAGGAGCACCAGACCGGCATGGGTGGTGATCCAGGCCAGGCCCAGGAAGAGGCAGAGGATCAGGGCTGAGGAGAGGATCAACCCTGGAACGTCGAAGTGTTCCATCTCTCGCTCGTTTAAGAAAGCCGGGAACTTCCTGGCATAGAATAAGACCGGGACTGCAAGGAGCGCGGTCACTATGAAGATGCTTCGCCAGCCAAAGAACTGGGTCAGGACTCCCCCAAGGAACGGCCCGAACGAGAGCCCGGCGTAGACAGCGGTGGTGTTGATCCCGATCGCGTAGCCCCGTCTGCCAGGTGGAAAGAGGCTGGCTATCAGGGCCACGCTTGTCGCGTTGATCATCGCCCCGCCCACCCCCTGCATGAACCGGAAGAGGAGGAGCAGGCTCATCGATGATGCGAATATGGAGAGGATGGATCCGGCGGCGTAGACGACGATACCGATCAGGAAGATGTTGACCCTCCCCCGCGAGTCGCCGAGCCTTCCTGCCGGGAGGAGGAATATGACCGATGCAAGGAGATAGGTGCTGGAGACCCAGGCCAGCGTGGCCGCATCGGCGGAGAATTCGGTGCCGATGACGGGCAGGGCAAGGTTGATCGCGGAGGCTGTGAAAGGATTTATAAACGAAGCGATCGTGACCAATACGAGGATGACTCCCCGTGAATAAGTTCGTTCTTCTACCTCTTTCACGCCTATCCTCTACGCCTCCGGGTTCTGTGCGGTAACAGAGTTCGCGTTGAGTGCAGATAAGTCCACTGCCCATCTCCAGTGGACTGCTTTTAGGATCATGACCCAGTAGATGAGCATGCGTGCCCCACCCCCGGAGTTCCAGCGGGATCTCCGTGCGACCTCCCTCCGGCTCATCCTGCTGCTGGGCGTGGCAAGCCTGTTCGGTAGCCTGGTCTCTAACGGTGCCAGGAGCGTTACCGGCCCCTACCTTCTCCTTCTCGGTGGAAGCGCGGCAGTTGTCGGGCTGGTTGCCGGGGCCGGCGAGTTTATCGGCTACGCCCTCATCATCGCCGAGCGGATCGGGAAAGCCATCAGAGGACACCGGCGCGGGAGACGATCCTCTCCCATGCGACGGTGGCCGTTGGGAGAGGGTGGGGGTTCGGGTTTCACAAAGCGCTCGATCAGGTCGGTGCGGTCGCGGGCCCGCTGGTCATGGTCGTCGCCCTGGCCGTCACTGGGGGTTATACGGATGGATTCCTGGTTCTGGCCATTCCTCTCATCGGCGTCGCGGCTGCTCTCTTCCTGGCCCGGTCGGAGGTGCCGTCACCACGGTTCCTGGAGGTGGAGGAGATGCAGGGAGACAACATCCCTTCGATCCTGCCCTATGCCCTCTTCATATTCCTGGGAATGGCCGGGTTTGCCACCTTCCCGCTCATATCGTTCCACCTTAAAGCCGGGGCGAACCGTCTCCGACGCCGCAATCCCGCTCTTTTATGCAGGTGCGATGGTTGTCTCTGTCTTTGTGGCGCTGTTACTCGGCCGGGTCTTCGATCGTGCAGGTGTCCATATCTTTCTTTCCATCCCCATCATCAGCCTTGCATCGGTCTTTCTCGCCTTCTCGAACGATCCGCGGATCGCGGTTGCTGGATCGCTTGTCTGGGGTGCAGGGATCGGGCTCTTTGAACCACTTCTACAGGCGTAGATTGCAGAGTCTACAAGCCTCGAGCGGAGGGGGAAGGTCTACGGGCACACAGAGCGCGGTCGACGGGACGGCGTGGTTTCTGGAGAGCGCTGGGATGGGTGTTCTCTACGACGTATCGATCGGGCACATCCTCGCCTATGTTGTTATCATCGAGGCCGCGGCCCTGATAGCCTACCTCTGGTTGTTACTGATACGGGATCCCGGTTAGGCCCTATGAAAGGCCAGGGGAGATTGTCCCCTGAGCCTTGCGGCTTTAGTGGTGGAGTGCCCCGCCGATGGCGCCACCGATCAGGGAGATGATGCCCTGGTATATGAACGCCGCCAGGACTATGAGGATCGACGCTCCGAGACCCGCGATGAACCCGAACGCCCCGAGGAGGACCGTGCCACCGATAAGTGTAAGCAGCGATATGACGATGGCGCCAAGGAGCCCTGCAAGCAGCCCGGCTTTTGCACCGTTCCAGATTCCGCCACGCACCATCCAGCCGGCGACGAATCCGCCGGCCAGCGGCCCGAGGACAGGCAACAGGAACCCGAGAAGAACCCCTACAAGCCATCCGACGATGACTCCTGTCCAGAAGTTATCTGCCATCTACTTTTACTCACCGCTGAGTGTTCGAGAGAGTAGTATATAAATCTTTAGGATCAAGTCAGGTCGAATCCCCGCCAGTTCAATGGCGGGATAGGTAACGTAACGAAAGCTCTGTAAAATTGAATTGGCCCTGGATCCAACCTGGATTTGGACAAAGGAGAAACAGGGTCATGGACCCCTTAGCGTTCATCGAAGGTTATCTTTCCGATTCAGAGAACGGCATGAAGACCGCATCACCTGGTTCCTCAACCAGGTGATGCTCGCAGAGGCCCTCCAGCAGGCAGGAGCCACCCAGTACGAACGCACCGATGCACGGAAGGCGCATCGGAACGACTACAAGGATCGGTCTCTCAAGACCCGAAGTTCCGGGAGTTTCCCGTTCGAGATGCAGGTCTTCGGGCGCTATGCCCGGGTGGAGAAGGCTCAGGTGAACGCAATCGTCAAATCCTGCCACCAGGGGTTTTCAACGAGAA
>DAFR01000129.1:6150-6466 GCA_002497965.1 Methanomicrobiaceae archaeon UBA436
GCGCACGCTGCGTCACCAGGGCGGTCCTGGTGGTTAGCGGGAGAACAAACAATTGCGGTCTCCATAAGTGGGGGTACCGGAGGCGCTTCAACAGCAGGGACATGGAGTTACACTCAGCCAGATGTAACGACATATGACCGGAGCAGCACTGCCACTGAGAAAGCGAAGTGGGAGATGAACTTCAATAGTGATGCATCGAAACGATCGACCGGCGGCATGATACCCGGCAGCACTGCTTCAGTGGTTCAGCACAGCAGTGGAACCTACAGAATCTTGAATCTTCAGGCCGACGGCCAGTTCTATAATGGACTTCTCA
>DAFR01000070.1:0-3643 GCA_002497965.1 Methanomicrobiaceae archaeon UBA436
CGCAAGATCAATCAAAAAACCTTAATGTAAATGTGGTAACATATAACTACTTACATATGCGGAATGGTTAAATACAAACCATTACAAGCTATGTTAAAACGATCCACCCGGTGCTCCGCCCGGAAGTTTCGTTTCCCCCAAATAAGCGGGGCCCCACGTGAGGGAGGAGGACCCGCGTTCCGGGCACGGCAAATCCCGGTAAATCTTCCTGGTATCCAGGGGGCCTGATGAAAAGGGCATTATCGGGATCACCGTGCTCCACATGGCCATCTCACCGAAACTCCGGGAGACCGGCCGTACCAACTACATCGAGGAAAAACTATGGCGAACAAGATTACGCTGAACATGATCACCCAGCGTTCCATCGAGGAAGGTGTCGCGATGGAAAAGGGCAAAACAACCCCGGAATACTTTGAGGCATGCTCGATCATCGAGATGCATGATGAAGACATCAAGGCGCTCGGCCTGGTTCCTAACCAGGTTGTGCGGGTGACAAGCGAGTGCGGGAGTGTGGTTGTCAAGGTCGTTAAGGGACGCCAGACTCTCTATCCTGGTCTTGCATTCATCCCGCAGGGTGTCTGGGCAAACCAGATCGTCCCACCAAGGACACAGGCAACCGGGGAACCCCAGTACAGCGGCTTTCCTGTGACGGTCGAGCCCGCTGCCAGGGGCGAGAGGCGCAAGAGCGCACTTGAACTTGTCCAGGGGGCCGTTGGAATGTGGAGAGGTGAACAGTAATGCCAAAGAGAATCGAGAACGTCGGATGCCCATACTGCGGTGTCTGCTGTGACGACCTTGTCGTGACCGTATCGGACGATGGAAAGAAGATACTTGAGGTGGAGAATGCCTGTGCCATTGGCAACCAGATCTACCACCATGCAACAGACAGCGAGAGAGTCAAATTGCCCCGTCTCCGCCAGCCGGACGGCACCTACAAGGAGATCTCCTACGACGAGGCTATCGACTACGCGGCGAGAGTACTATACAACGCCAGGAAGCCCCTCATTTACGGGTTCGGATCGACCAACTGCGAGGGCATGGCCGCAGCGGCCAAGGTCGGCGAGAAAGCGGGTGCCATACTCGACAACTGCGCCTCCATATGCCACGGGAGTTCTCTTCTGGCCATATTCGACAACGGTTACCCGAGTTGCACCCTCGGGGAGGTCAAGAACCGGGCGGACGTCATCCTCTACTGGGGTGCAAACCCAGCCCATGCCCACCCGCGACACATGTCCCGCTACTCGATCTTCCCCCGTGGCTTCTTCACCGGCAAGGGCCACAAGAGCCGCAAGATCATCGTCATTGACCCCCGCTACACCGACACTGCCAGGGTGGCGGACATCTACCTCCAGGTGAAGCAGGGCTACGACTACGACCTCTTCGATGCGTTCCGCACAGTTGTGCGTGGCCACGAGATCCCCGAGGAAGTTGCCGGGATCAAGCGCGAGAAGATCCACGAAGTGGCCGAGATCATGAAAAACGCCCGGTTCGGTACCATATTCTATGGAATGGGACTCTGCCATACTGATGGCCGGAACCACAACATTGACATCGCCATCAGCCTGACGCGTGACCTCAATGACTTCACCAAGTGGACGATCATGGCCATGCGCGGTCACTACAACATCACCGGGCCAAACCAGGTCTGGTCGTGGCAGTATGGCTTCCCCTACTGTCTGGACCTCTCAAAGCGTGACATTGCCCACATGAACCCGGGTGAGACCAGTTCCATCGACCTTGCCATGCGCGGCGAGATAGATGCATTCTTCAACGTGGCGACCGATGCGGGTGCTCATTTCCCGATCGCGGCGGTCAAGGAACTCAGAAAGCATCCCTGGATCACCATCGACCCCAACATATGCATGGCAAGCGAGATCTCTGACCTTCACATCCCGGTCGGCATCGTCGGTGTCGAGGTCCCCGGTATCGTCTATCGTATGGATAACGTCCCGATCCAGTACCGCAAGGTCATCGACCCGCCCGAGGGCGTTATCAGCGACGAGGAGCTCTTCGAGCGGATCTACCAGAGGCTCTGTGACCTGGAGGCGGAAGATGCCGCGAAAGAGCGGGCTAAGACCACGCCGGAGGGAGTCCCCGCGGAGGATTGAGGCATGAGCGAATTTTTGATCAAGAACGGTTTTGTCTTTGACCCCCTGCAGGGGATCAAGGGCGACCGCATGGAGATCGCGGTCAGGGACGGCAAGATCGTGGAGACTGGCGCTCTGCGGCATCCGGAGACGATCGACGCATCCGGTATGACGGTGATGGGAGGCGGTATTGACATTCATGCCCACGTGGTCGGGCCGAAGGTGAACGTCGGCCGACTCTTCCGCCCTGAGGATAAACTATTCAAGAGTCCTCTGAAACGCTGCAGCCGCATGGAGATGGGTTTCTCCGTTCCCTCCACCTTCAAGGCCGGTTACGACTACGCACGTATGGGCTATGTCTTTGTCAACGAGGCGGCGATGCCGCCGCTCCACTCACCCCATGTCCACGAGGAGATCCGGGATACCCCGATCATCGACAACGCCGCGATGCCGGTCTTCGCTAACAACTGGTTCACCCTTGAATACCTCAAGAACCATGAGATCGAGAACAACGCAGCGTATACTGCCTGGCTACTCCGTGCAACCCGGGGGTTCGCCATCAAGGCCGTCAATCCCGGTGGAACCGAGGCCTGGGGATGGGGGCTGAACTGTGAGAACATCCACGACCCTGTTCCGTACTTCGATATCACCCCGGCAGAGATAATCACGGGTCTCATCGAGACAAACGAGCATCTCGGTCTCCCCCACTCGGTGCACCTGCACTGCAACAACCTTGGCAACCCCGGCAACTATACCGACACGCTCGACTCACTCAAACTCGCCGAGGGATACACCCCGAAGAACAACTTCGGCCGTGAGCAGGTGCTCCACGCCACTCATCTCCAGTTCCACTCCTACGGCGGTGATTCATGGGGGAACTTCGAGTCGCGGGCACCTGAGGTCATCGACTACGTGAACTCCCACGACAACATCACCATCGACATCGGCCAGGTGACTCTCGATGAGACCACCACCATGACCGCGGACGGCCCGTTTGAGCACCACCTGCGTGCCTTAAACAACCTGAAGTGGGCAAACACCGACGTTGAACTCGAGACCGCTGCAGGCGTCGTGCCCTACATATACAGCCCGAAGGTTAAGGTCTGCACCATCCAGTGGGCGGTGGGCCTTGAGCTTGCCCTTCTCTCGAAGGACCTGATGCGGACGTTCGTCTCCACCGATCACCCGAACGCCGGGCCGTTTACTCGCTACCCACGGGTCATCACCTGGCTGATGAGCAGGGCTGCACGCGATGCGACCATGAAGACGTTCAAGTGGCTTGAGAAGACCATCGATGCAACCTCTATCGACAGCATCGACCGCGAGCTCGATCTCTACGAGATCGCGCAGATGACCCGTGCAGGGCCGGCAAGGGCGCTCGGTATCAGCAACACCTACGGCGGGCTTGCACCCGGCATGGACGCTGATATCGCTATCTACCCCCTCAACCCGGAGAATATGCCCTCTGATCCGGCGGAGATCGAGAAGGCCTTCTCCCGCTGCGCCTGGCTTCTGAAAGACGGCGTTGTGACGGTCAGGGATGGCGAAGTCCTCAC
>DAFR01000070.1:3707-7617 GCA_002497965.1 Methanomicrobiaceae archaeon UBA436
TTCCTCCGCTACTACAGCGTGAACCTTGACAACTACTCGCTCTTCGAGGAACACCTCTTCAACCCACGGGTGATCGAGGTCGATACGACACAATGAGGTGATGAGAAGCATGAAGACAGTAACCCTCACCATGACCAATCCCCCCGAGCTCTACCTTGAGGGGCAAAATATCACCCCGGACGCCTTTGCAGGCAAGACTGCAGCCGAGATAGCTGCCATAGACGTCTGGGAGGGCAAGTTGAAGAGCCCGCTCGGCAAGTACTTCACCGTTGAGGGCAACGGTGGTGCAACGGCGGCTGATACGAAGATCATACTCCGTGGAGACTGCTCCCGTCTCAAGAGAGTCGGTCAGCAGATGACTGCCGGTGAGATAGTCATCGAAGGCGACGCTGACATGTACATCGGTGGCTGGATGAAAGGCGGGAAGATCCATGTCAAAGGAAACGTCGACTCTTTCTGCGGCCTTGCCATGGAAGGCGGCGAACTTATCATCGACGGGAACGCAGGACACCACCTCGGATCATCTCCCCGCGGTGAGTGGCGCGGCATGCAGGGCGGAGTTATCCGGGTCGCCGGCAGCGTCGGGAACGATACGGCCACGTTCATGAACGGCGGAACGATCATCATCGGCGGCGATGCCGACATCCACGTATCCACCCACGCCGAAGGCGGCACCGTCATCATCAAGGGAAACGCCAAAGGCCGGGTCGGCGGGCAGATGGTGAAAGGCAATATCTACGTATTTGGAAAGATCGAAAACCCGCTCCCGGGATTCCAGCATATCGGGGAGGTCGAAGAGGAGGTCGACGGTACGAAGGCCCGCTTTATACACTACATCGGGGATCTCGGCGAGCGCCACCCCGTCTCCAGAGGCAAGCCTGTGTATGGGAACATCTATACCAGGGTCTAACCTTTTTTTTCTATCCGGTATCATAGGGGAGGGGTCGTGTGAGGCAACGCCTTAATCTGGCTCGATTTACCGATGTACAGGAATTGCTGCGCTCCGCTTTCCAGGCCACCGGCCGGAGCATCCAGACTCCGGTTGCTGACGCCGCTGGACGGGTAACAGCAGCCCCGGTTTACTCACCACTGACAATTCCGGCAACGGATATTGCCGCAAGAGATGGTTTTGCCGTCAAAAGCCGTGAGACGCTCGGTGCAAGCGGGAGAAACCCGGTGAGACTTCAGAATCCCAAAAGGGTGAATACTGGAAACGCAATCTCTCCCGGCTATGACGCGGTCGTCATGATCGAGGATGTCACCGGTGACGAGGGGGGATGGAGCACCGTGAAGGCGGCGCGCCCGGGCGAACATATCCATCCTGCGGGGGTCGAGGTCCGGCAGGGCGGCCTCATCCTCCCGGCAGGGCACTGGATACGTCCCTGCGACATCGGCGTCCTCCTATCCTGCGGCGTTACCGAAGTGGAGGTGCTGGAGGTCAGGGTCGGGCTCATCCCGACGGGGAGTGAGGTGGTTCCTGCGGGTGAGATTCCGGGTCCCGGTGGCGTCATCGAGAGCAACACCGCCGTTGCAGCGGCGATGCTCGGTGAGGCCGGGGCAACATGCACCCGTTACGGGATCGTTGCTGACGATCCCGGGCTTCTGCGGGAGGCCATTGAACGAGGGATACGTGAAAACGACCTGCTTCTGGTCTCCGCAGGGTCATCGGCAGGCACCCGCGACTTCACCGCAGATGTAATCGGAGACCTTGGGGAGGTGCTCGTTCACGGGATAGCAATGAAACCTGGAAAACCGGCAATCGTCGGCAAAATCGATGGTAAACCGGTTATCGGGATCCCGGGCTACCCGATCGCCGCCATTACGGTCATACGGGAACTTGCCCTCCCCCTCCTCGCGGCGTGGGGTCTGGCCCCCCGGCCGCCGCAGCGTCTCAGCGCCCGCCTCACAGAGACGGTCACAGCAGACCCGGGATACGATGAGTTTGTTCTCCTCACCGTCTCCTGGAGCGGCGATCACTACACCGCTGCACCCCTGCCCCGCGGCTCCAGAACGCAGATGGCCCTGGTGCGTGCAAACGCCTTTCTGCATATACCCGCCGGTAGAGGCGGTGTAATACCCGAAGGCACGGTGGTCGAGGTGGAGGTGACAGGGCCACGCGTATAGATTTCACTCCTCACCATTCCCGCCGCCGGTCTCCACCAGGGTTCTGATACGCTCCCCAAGATAGGGCAGGTGCTCCTGGAACTCGCGTGCAACCAGGAAAGTCCGGACGGCGTCGCCCAGTCCACGGTGGGCGCCGAGGAGGTGGCGGTAGCCCTGCGGGACTGGGTACTGGAAATGGGCCGAGGAGATGATGGCGCCGTCGGTGGAGAACCCGATCAGGCAGGCCAGACGGTCCAGGGATAGAAACTGCTTCATCTTCAAACGTCGACGGATCTCCCGTTGCAGGTCGACAAACGCACAGCCGTCAGGGGAGAACCCGGCCGCGCGGAAGGCCCGCCTCTCCATACTCGCTGCAAAGACGATGATTGCTGTGGCCCCCTCCTTTGAAACGATCGATTCCAGGAAGTCTCGCAGGTCGCTGAACGCCCTCTGTGCCGTCATCTCTGCGGTCTCAACCTCGTCGTCGGGGAGCCGGTAGGAGTGGTCGTATGGCATTCCGCACTCACCCCGACTCAGGTTTGAGACGGTCGTCTCGACACCGGCAGTCCTGCCGCAGGGGTCGGTCACCTTCTTCCAGATCTCGACATCGAGATCGTAGCGGAACTGCTCAGCCGCGTAAGAAAGACTCTCGTCCTCAGGTCGGTGCAGGACAGCACCGATCTCGATCGGCATCATCACCTCCCTGGAGGTGCCGTATACGTAACCGAACTCTATGTCCATGTAGACATGCCTGCCTGCCGACTGCATCAGGTGCAGGATCTCTGCGGCGGGAGAGAAAAGGTTTCGCGGCCGGCCGGTCTCCAGCAAAGGTTTATCCTGCTGAACGAAAGCCATTCTATAGAAGAAGAGCGGGATTGCGCCTTCCAATAGATTACCATGAAACTCTCCGTCAACTGGCTCGGATCTCGTATCAGTAGACTTTTCTGGCGAACGCGCCACCTCCGTATGGATACTCCAGGCCGCGATCGTGCAGAGGAACTACGTGCGCTTCTCGCCCGCCCCCCTTTCGAGGTAACCGGAATCACCGATGCTGCTATCCATCTCTATGACCGTGCGCTGACCCACCGGTCATATTCGAACGGTGGTGAGTATCCGGCAGCGGTGGCTGAGGACTACGAGAGGCTTGAGTTTCTCGGGAACTACATCCTTGATTTTATCATCGCCGAGCACCTCTACACCGGCTACGACCTCCAGCCAGGCGAGATGAACCGGAGGCTCCAGGTGACACGGAACACGAAACTTGCCGAGATCGTGCGGCTGCAGGGGCTCGGTATCGACCGCGCCGTCAGGCGGCGGGGGCAGGTGTTGACCGACTCGATCATCGCCGATGCTTTTGAGGCTCTGATCGGTGCGATCTACCTTGACCGTGGCCTCGATGCGGCCAGGAGCGTGGTGATCGCGATCTTTGAAGATGAGATAGCCGATTGCGACACAGACCGAAACTACCGAGGGAGGCTCCAGGAACACGTCTCAAGGAAGAACCTTGGTTACCTAGAGTATACCTTCCGCCAGACCGGTCCCGGGAGCTGCCCGACCTGGGTTGCCCGGGTGAGAGTCGGCGGGATCCTCTCCGGAGAAGGGGAGGCCCGGACGAAGCAGGCTGCGGCCATGATCGCGGCAAGGGAGGCGCTAATACGCCTCGGGAAGGGCTGAAAGTGCTGCAACCGTCCGGGAGGGACACACGAGTCGCTGTTGTCGGGTGCGAGGGTTACAGCCGGTCTGAGGTCGATGCTGCCGTCAGGCGCGCAATCGACCTTTTGGTGGTATTGGAAGGTTTGTTTCCCCC